>JAGVBL010000050.1 GCA_020059785.1 Ignavibacteriales bacterium
AACTGCAATTTATTATGGAGGTCCTGGCGCCCTCTTCTGGATGTGGATGACAGGTTTATTCGGCACAGCATTAAAGTTTGCAGAAGTATCTCTGGCTCATAAATACAGAGATATTCTACCCGATGGTTCGGCTGCTGGTGGACCGATGTATACAATTGAAAAAGGATTGGGTCCAAAATGGAAATGGCTTGCGATTTTATTTGCAAGTTTTGCAGTTATCTGTTCCTTTGCAACCGGTAATGCAATTCAAGCATTTACACTTTCCGATCAATTGTTCTCAGAGACAAAACAAATTCTTGGCACAACAAGCTTCTGGACTATTCAACATAATATTATTGGAAACTTTTCCGTATCCTATACTCAAATAATAATCGGGTTATTACTATCAAGCTTAATAGGTCTTGTAATTATTGGTGGTATTAAACGAATTGGAAACGTTACAGGATTTCTTTCACCGTTTATGGCTGTTATTTATGTTTTTGCATCGTTGGTAGTTTTAGCAACCAATCTACATGACGTCATTCCAGCATTCGGGATGATTTTTGAATATGCATTTAATCCACCTGCTCAAATAGCCGGAGTTGGAGGCGGTACATTTTTAATCTGGCTTAACACAGTTTTATGGGGAGTTAAACGCGGATTATATTCTAACGAATCCGGACAAGGAAGCGCACCTATTGCACACTCAACTGCTAAAACAAAATATGGAGTAAGAGAAGGAACAGTTGCGTTATTAGAACCTTTTATCGATACAATTACAATTTGTACATTAACCGGTTTAGTAATAATAAGTACTGAATCCTGGCATCATACACAGTTTTATGTAAATCATATCGATCCTAATTTCCAGGGAAAGCTTTACAATGCAAGTTTATTAACTTCGCTTGCATTTAAAGAAGGTTTGGCCTGGCTTTTCGATTATGGCGATAAAATTGTAACACTTGGAGTACTTTTATTTGCTACATCAACAATTATCAGCTGGTCTTACTATGGTGATAGAGCATCGCACTATTTATTCGGACAGAAAGCAATTCTACCTTACAAATGGGTGTTTATAGTATTTGTATTTATTGGAGCAATTGCAGAGTTAGAAGCTATATGGGCATTTGGAGATGCTGCACTTGGATTTATGACAGCACCAAACTTACTTACAATAATTTTACTTTCTGGTGTATTGAAGAAAGACGTTAAAAATTACTTTTCGATGAAGCATATTCCTCATAAGGAATTAGTGAAGGGAAGAAATAAGTAAAGAATAGAATTAAGAAGAAGATCCTTCGAGGTAATGATTTTACCTCGAAGGTTTGTTATTTTTATCCGAAAAATGTTTCAGCTACACTTAATAAATCTTCATCAACAGTTTTAAGTGTTCCTGTTGCATCAGCCAAATCTACTGCAACAATATCTTTTCCTCTTAAAGCAGCCATTTTACCCCAGTAGCCATTGTTTACAAGATCAGCAGCAAAGACTCCGTAACGTGTTGCAAGTACTCTATCGAAAGCAGTTGGACTTCCGCCACGTTGAATATAACCAAGAATTGTAGCTCTTGTTTCAAATCCTGTTCTCTTTTCAATTTCTTCAGCAACAACGTTTCCAATTCCACCAAGCTTAACATGTCCAAATTCATCTTTCTTAAGGCTGCTAAGAATAAATGAACCATCTTTATCTGTTTGTTCTTCAGTTTGAATTTTAGCACCTTCGGATACAACTACAATACTAAAACTCTTGCCGCTTTCGTGACGTTTTTTAATTACATCACATACAGTATCGATATTAAAAGGTCTTTCTGGAACAAGAATAATATCTGCACCTCCGGCAATACCGGAATGAATTGCAATCCAACCCGCATGCCTTCCCATAACTTCAACTACCATAACCCGGTTATGAGCTTCTGCAGTCGTATGTAATCGGTCGATTGCTTCAGTTGCAATATTTACAGCAGTATCGAAACCGAATGTATAATCTGTTGCATTAAGATCATTATCAATTGTTTTTGGAACTCCGACAATTTTAACACCAGCTTTAAAAAGTTTAGCAGCAATACCAAGTGTATCTTCTCCACCGATTGCAATCAGAGCTTCAATTCCGTTAGCTTCCATATTTTTCTTAACCGTTTCTTCACCATTTGGAACTTTGTATATGTTTGTTCGGGATGTACCGATTATAGTACCGCCTCTATGAAGAATACCGGAAATCGATTCGCGGTCAAGTTTAGAATAATTATTTTCAAGTAAACCTCTCCAACCTTCCCTAATTCCAATCAACTCGTGTCCATATTGTAATGACTTTCTAACAACAGCTCTAATTACTGCATTTAATCCCGGACAATCACCGCCACCGGTTAAAACACCTATTTTCATTTTTTTACCTCATATTTTATAATAGTTTTAGATTTGCAAATTTGGATAACAGTTGTTTTGTACCGCTCTCTTCAAATGCAATTGTAACTCTCTGAAGTTCACCGTTACCAACTATTTGCAATATTTTTCCAACACCAAAAACCTGATGAACAACACGGCTACCAACACGCAGCGATCTTCGTTCCTGATCATAGTCATCATAACTTTCCTGGTAAAATTCATCAACCAGATCTCTTTTACGTCTTCCGGATTTTCGACCTGCGCCATGCAATTCCTCAAACGTGTCTTCATCAAGTTCATCAAGAAATCTTGATTTACTTTGATAAGCAACTTCGCCGAATCTGTAACGTGAACGGGCATAAGTAAGAAATACTTTTTGCTTGGCACGTGTTAAGGCAACATAGAATAATCTTCTTTCTTCTTCCAGCTTTGAATCGGAATCGAACCTTGGATTGAGCGGAAAGATATCTTCTTCTAAACCGGTTATAAATATTAGCGGGAACTCAAGACCTTTTGCACTGTGAACGGTCATTAATGTTACTGAATTTTCTCTTTCATTGTATTGATCAACACCGGAAATAAGAGAGACTTCTGCAACAAATTCTTCGAGTGTTGAATCGGGATTTTCCTTACTATGCTGTTGAACCGCGCTAAGGAGTTCCTGGATATTATCATACCGGCTCATCGACTCCGGACTATTTTCTTCTTTATAGATTTTCAGAATTCCAAGTTCAGCAACAAGAGCAGAGGTTAATTCTCCTATTGAGAGTTTATCTTTAAGATCGATATATTTATCGAGTAACAATTTGAATTGCTTAACATTCTTTTGTATCCGTTCTTTCACTTCAATAACCTCGAATACGCGGGACATTGTTGCAAATAAGGAGAGATTAAGTTTACGGGCAAAAGCTATCATTTTGGAAATTGATGTGTTGCCGATACCTCTTTGAGGAAAATTCATTATGCGTAATAAACTTTCTTCATCGTTCTGATTAGTAAGGACTCGTAAATATGCAATTACATCTTTAACTTCTTTCCTTCTATAAAATTCCACGCCGCCCACAATTTTGTAAGGAATTTTTTCTCTTCTCAATGCATCTTCAAGAGCACGGGATTGAGAATTCAAACGGTAGAACAATGCAATATCATTTAATGATATTTTGCGTGTAGAAATTTCCTTTTTAATTCTCTTAGCAATCTGGAATGCTTCATCCTTTTCATCGGATGCTCTAATTAATGTTAATTCCTCGCCGTCATTATTTTCTGTCCATAATGTTTTTGTAATCTGTTCTGTGTTGTTCTTAATTATAGAATCGGCAGCAGCAAGAATCAATTTTGTTGAACGGTAATTCTGTTCAAGCCGGAATATTTTTGCTCCTTTAAAATCTTTTTTAAAGTTGAGCATATTTTTAATTTCGGCACCGCGCCAGCTATAAATACTTTGAGCATCATCGCCAACAACACAGATTTTATCTTTTACCGGACTTAATAGTTTAAGCAGTTCATATTGTGCTTTGTTTGTATCCTGGTACTCATCAACAAGAATATACTTGAATTGTTTTTTATACTTGGAAAGAATTTTAGGATTATCATTAAACAGTTCTATTGGTTTCAAAAGTAAGTCGTCAAAATCCATTGCATTGTTTTCAAACAATCTTTTATTGTATTCGATATAGACTTCCAAGAATTTTTTATCAGCAAGGGTTGTAGCCATATGCTTACCGAAGTTTTCCGGTTTAATCATCTGGTTTTTTAGATAACTTATTTTATGCTGAACACCATTTGGGGTTAGATTTTCGAGATTGATATTCAGACTTTGTAACACATTACTTACAAGAGAAATAGAATCCTCACGGTCGTAAATTGAAAAATTAGAGTGATAGTTAATAGCTTTTGCTTCCACTCTTAAGATTTTAGCAAAAATTGAGTGAAAAGTCCCCATCCAGAGTGAACCGGCTTTTTTACCAACAAGAGAACGGATACGGTCTTTCATCTCTTTTGCAGCTTTATTTGTAAATGTGAGAGCAAGAATTGAATCCGGTTCCATTCCTTGATCGATTAAATAAGCGATTTTATAGGTTAAAACGCGTGTTTTTCCAGATCCAGCACCAGCAACAATCATGTGGGGTCCGGAATTGTACTCAACGGCTTTCAGTTGTTCCTGATTTAAGTCATTAAGAATTTTCATGGTTTTTGGCTTTTTTGTGGATTTTTAGCTGCCAAAGGTATGAAAAATTGATTGGATTTTCAATTAATATTTATGGAAATAAATTTTTTTTAAAAACGGGTGTGGTTATATCAAAAGCTTACCATTCTTCATAATTATCTTTCCATCAAAGTAAACAGTTGGCTTTTTAACCACTCCATCAAGGTGAATAGGAACATTCACGTTGCCACCCATAGACTTATTATCACCGATAGCAATATGAATTGTACCCATAACTTTTTCATCTTCAAGAAGTAAACCGCTAAGCTTTGCTTTATCATTAGTCCCAATTCCAAATTCAGCAATGTTACGTGCAGACAAATCATAATCATGTAAAATTTTATTCAACTTATCTGCCTGGGAACCACCGGAGATTTCAACAGCAAATCCCTCTTCAACAACAAATTTAATCGGTTTACCTTTAATAACACCGATTCCCGCCATGGAACCATCAACAATAAAAACGCCATTAGATTTTCCTTCGAGAGGCGCAATGTATGCTTCTCCAGTTGGTAAATTACCACTCTCCCCTTTTGCATGGAATAATCCTTTGCTTGCATGACCTTTGCGTGTGGAAATATCCATAGTAATATCAGTTCCATTTGGTGCGGTTACTTTAACAACATTTGTATCGGTTAATATATCAGTAAGTTTTATTGTAAGTGCGGCAATTTTTTTATAATCTGCATTAAGTCCGCGTATCATTACATCTTCTGTAATTCCGGGAAATGTTGCAATTCTTGCACCGAGTGCGGATGCTTCCCTTCTTGCATTTGTATGTGTTAATGATTTTGTTGTAGGGCAAAGAACCACATCAAACATTTTCATCAATTCAGCAATTTGTTTTGGAGGTTCCTGTCCGTGCATCTCTCTCGATTTCATTTCGAGATAAAGACTTTCGTGCCCGAGTGATAAGCTATTTTTATATAGGTTATAACCGATTTTTCTTTTCAATTCATCTGTAACAATTAGCACAGATTCATTTGGTTGAGTGCCCATGCAATCACGAATAGCTATTATAGAAGCTTTATCAAGTGCAGTCAGTTTCATAAATACCTCTTAAAGTGGAAAGCCGATATTCAATTGAACGGTTGTCATCAATCCGCCTTTTGAAACCGGGTTAGAAATTTTTGTTGGACCTGTTAATAATTCCGATTTTAAATCAATCTGATCAACTTTTAGAAAGTTATAGCTTGCAGTCCCTTCTAAGCTAATATAATCCGGTACTATGTGAATAATTAAACCTGTTGCAACGTAATAGTTCACCTTATTCGATTGAGGTTCATATTTAATTTCTGACAGTTGATTTACATCTCTAAAAGTTGTGTGAACAAATTCAATGTTATTAAAAACAACCCCGCCTTCAACAACCTTAAAATCAACAAGTGCAAAAAGTGGAACACCAACATCAAGAGCTAATCCCCAATGATTGAGTGATAACTGATATTTGTTTTTGATTACCGAATTTTGATCATTAGCATTCTGCTCAAGATTCTCTTTTATGAATTGATAATATCCTTTGGCAGAGATAAAAAAGTTATCGAACTTTGCCCGGAAGATATTTGCACCAATTCTGTAACCGGTACCTTTCTTAAATTCAACATTGGATTTCGGAACGGGTCCATAGTAGTTCAGTTTAATATATTGATTAATGCCGTCAACCTTATATTGTTGTTCCGAAAATCCGGCATAAAATCCACTCAAACCTAAACAGCCGAATCCGAATGTTTGCGGATATACAGAATAGAATGGAAATAAAATAATTATCAGCAAAGTAATTTTTTTAATAAAACTATTATTCTTCATTAAATGTATTTTCTCCATTCCCGGAATAAATTTACAAAAAATAAAAACTAACTTCTTATACGTTCTATTTAATTCCCTTTTCCAATCCATGCGAGTTTGGACCCATTTCACTTCTTCGTAACATGAATGCGAAAATAAGTCCGAAAAATCCAAGTGAAGAAAAGATCCACATTCCCATTGTATAGCCACCGGAGAAATCATTTGCCCAACCAATAATAAAGTTAAATCCGGCAAGCCCAATGTTTTGAATCATAGTCATTAACCCGTAAGCGGTTCCTAATTTAGATTCATCAACAATTATTGCAACAGAAGGCCACATTACTGCCGGAATAAGTGAAAATGCTAATCCCATCATTGCCATTGGAATGTATAACGTAACATTTGTGTAAGCCATTAGTAAATAAACCGGAACAAGAATAAGCGAACCTAACATCATAAGTAATGATCTCTTTCCGATATAATCTGCAAACAAACCGAATAAAGGTGTTAATATCATTGCAGAAAGTGTAAGCATGCTGGAAAGGAATCCTCCGAATTCCCGGGTAGTACCGTGAACATCAATAAAAAATTTAACGGCAAATGTCTGGAATGGAAATATTCCTGAATAAAATGTAACACATAGAAGTACAACAAACCAGTATGAATTACTGAATGAAAATATTTCTTTGAAATTAATTTTATCCTGTCTGGGAACCGGACGAAGTGAATAATTTTTTTCTGCATAAGAATCCATTCCCCAATAAATCACTACTGATACTATTGATATAACTCCTGCTGCAACAGAAATTAATAACGGGTATTGCCAACTATCATATAAACCTCTTGCCCATGTTGGAGAATTAAGAGCAGCAAATGATCCTAATCTTGCAAGGGTCAAATTCAAACCGAATGCAAATGATAATTGTTTTCCTTTAAACCATCTTCCGATAACGGTAGTAACTGCTACAATCATTGATTCGGCTCCAAGACCAAATACAAGCCGTCCAATTGCCATAAAAGTTAAATCGTTAGATGAAGCAGTTATAATTGCTCCTGTTAAACAGAGTGCGGTAAAAATAAATGTTGAAATCCGTGTTCCAATTTTATCAATTATTATTCCGCCAATTAAAACCATTAGAACATTCGGAACGCTGTAAATACCCTGAAGCAGTCCAATGTTGGAATCAGTAAAACCAAGTTGTTTTACAAGCAGATCTGCAAGCGGACTAATACTATCGTAGATATAGTAATTTCCGAACATAGCAAGAGAAACAAAAATTAAAATAATCCACCTGAAAACAGCGGAGGGTTCCGGTTTATTTATTATTTGATTTTCCATTATGTCTCTTAATAATCATGATCTTGCTCATGACCATGCTCTTATAAAAAGAGCATGATCACAAACAATTATTTTAATTATACCGAGGGAACATTTTTTAAAGCGTTTGATAAAAGATTCCAGAATTTTTCAACAGTACTTATCTGAACCTTTTCGTCGGGAGAGTGTGCACCCGTAATAGTTGGACCGAATGAAATCATATCCATTTCAGGGAATCTCTCTTTAATTATTCCGCACTCAAGTCCGGCATGAATTGCTTTTACTTCCGGGTGATTACCATACATATTTTCGTAAACACTTTTCATAACAGATAAAACAGGAGAATGAATATCGGGTTTCCAACCGGGGTAACCATCACCCTGTTTTACATCTGCTTTGGCAAGTTTAAATGTTGCAGCAACTGCATTGGAGATATCTTTCTTTTCGGTTTCAACAGAGCTTCTCTGGCTTAAAATAACTTCAACATTTTTTCCTTTGGTAGTAACTACAGCAAGGTTAGATGAAGTTTCAACCAGTCCTTCAATGTCTGCGCTCATTTTAATTACGCCATTCTGAACAGAGTAAAGTGAATCGATAAGATTTATTGCAGTAGTTTTATCCATCACCTTAGCTTTGGATTTTACTTCAGAAGCAACTACTTCTAAGTTTGGTTCAACGCTGGCAAGTT
>JAGVBL010000285.1 GCA_020059785.1 Ignavibacteriales bacterium
AAGTTGTAATTGTTGATTTCTGGGCTACATGGTGCGGTCCGTGTCTCGCTTCATTCCCGGGTATGAAAGAAGCAGTTGAAAAATATGAATCGACAGGAAAAGCAAAATTTCTTTTTATTAACACATGGGAAAATGTTGAAAACAAAAAACAAAATGCTGAAGATTTTATTAAGAAGAATAATTACCCGTTCCATGTTTTGATGGATGAAAAAAATGAAGCTGTATCCGCATTCAAAGTTTCCGGAATTCCAACTAAGTTTATTATTGATGGAAACGGTAATATCCGGTTCAAAAGCGTTGGTTTCAGCGGAAATACAAGCGAAATGGTGGAAGAAATTGGTATTATGATTAAAATGATTCAATAGTTGATAGATTGTAAACAATGAGCGGTATAGTACAAAATAATTACTATGCCGCTTTAAAATTTCACATGTTTTCAATAAAATCCATCCCGATTTGATTTTACAATCATACCCATAAGTGCTAATTTTCATCACAAAATTTTAGAACTTTCAGGAGAATAAATGGCAGTTATACGACCATTCAAAGCATTAAGACCTCACACAAAAGTAGCTCATCTTGTTGCAAGTGTTCCTTATGATGTAGTTAATAGAGAAGAATCTGCAGAACTTGCAAAAGGAAATCCTATTAGTTTATTAAGAGTAACACGATCCGAAATTGAAATGGCGGCAGATATTGATGTCTATTCAAAAGAAGTTTATTTGAAAGCTCGCGAGAATTTTTTACGTTTGAAAGAAGAAGCACCACTGATTCAGGATAACGAACCGCATCTCTACATTTACAAACTTACTATGGGTAATCATTCACAGGTTGGTATTGCCGCAACATTTTCGGTTGAGGATTATAATAATGATGTAATAAAGAAACATGAGAAGACAAGAAAGGTAAAAGAGGATGATCGTACGAATCACATTCTAACAACCGAAGCACAAACCGGTCCGGTCTTTTTAACATACCGCGGAGTACCCGATGTTGATAAAGCGGTTAATGAAACCATGAAGAAGTATGAACCCGTTTACGATTTTACAGCTCCGGATAAAATCAAACATCAAGTTTGGATTTTACCTTCTGAAGCGAATGAAATAATAGTTAACGCACTTGCAAAAGTTAATAACCTTTACATTGCCGATGGACATCACAGCGCAGCCAGTGCAAGTAGAACACAAAAAGTTAAAAAGGAAGAGAATGCTAATCATAACGGGAGCGAAGAATATAATTTCTTTCTTGCGGTTCTATTCCCGGCAGATCAACTAAGAATAATGCCTTACAACCGTGTTGTCCACGATCTTAAGGGAATGAATAAAGATCAATTCATCGAAAAAGTAAAAACAAATTTTAGTGTTGAAGAAACCGCCTCGCCATCACCGGCTTCTGCAAAAAATATTTCTATGTATATTGATAAGAAATGGTACTTACTAAAACCGAATCAAAATGTAAAACATGCGGATTCTATAGGCGATAATCTTGATGTTAGTATTTTACAGAATTATTTGCTGCACCCGGTGCTTGGAATTGAAGATCCGCGGACTGATAACAGAATCGATTTTATTGGTGGAATTAGAGGAACAGATGAATTGATTAAACTTGTCGATAGCGGCAAAGCAGCAGTCGCGTTTTCGATGTATCCCGTTTCGGTTGATGATCTAATTAATATTTCCGATGCCGGAGAAACTATGCCCCCTAAGTCAACATGGTTCGAACCGAAACTTAGAGATGGATTATTAATACATCTGATATAATCAAAAAACATTAATAACTGGAGATGAAAAATGGAAAAGAGAATCTATAATTTAAGTGCGGGACCGGCTATTTTACCGGAAGAAGTATTGATTGATGCTCAGAAAGATTTGTATTCCTATAAAGGAAGCGGAATGAGTGTTATGGAAATGAGTCACCGCGGAAAAATTTTTGACGGCATTATCAAGGATGCTGATGCTGATTTACGCAAGCTCTTAAATATCGGCGATAATTATTCAATCCTGTTTTTACAGGGCGGAGCCACACTTCAGTTTTCGATGGTGCCGTTAAACCTGATGCCTCCTAAAAACAAAGCTGATTATATTGTAACAGGTTCATGGGCAAAAAAATCTGTTAAAGAAGCAAAACGTGTTGGCTCGGTTAATATAGCAGCATCAACCGAAAGCGAAAACTTTGTGCGCATTCCAAAACAATCGGAATTGAAACTCGATCCCGATGCATCGTATGTACACTTTACGTCCAACAATACAATTTACGGTACACAATGGCGAAGCGAACCCGAAGTTGGTAACGTTCCTCTTGTATGTGATGCTTCATCAGACTTCCTTCACAAAATGCTTGATATAAACAAATACGGATTAATCTATGCCGGCGCGCAGAAAAATATCGGTCCTTCCGGTGTTACAGTTGTAATTATCCGTAAAGACCTTCTGGAAAGAAGTTCCGATTCGCTTCACACATATATGAATTACAAAATCCATGTTGAGAATGATTCGATGTATAATACACCTACAACATTCGGAATATATATAGCCGGATTAGTATTTAAGTGGCTCTTAAACATGGGCGGACTAAATGAAATGTATAAGCGTAATCTTGATAAAGCTAAAATACTTTACGATGCAATTGATGGAAGCGGCGGATATTATAAAGGAACAACAGCAGTCGAAGACCGCTCGTTAATGAATGTTACTTACCGCTTACCTAATGAAGAACTTGAAAAGAAATTTATTGATGAAGCAAAGAAGAAAGGATTTGATGGATTGAAAGGTCATAGAAGTGTCGGCGGAATACGTGCATCTATTTACAATGCATTCCCTAAAAAAGGTGTAGAAGAATTAGTTACATTCATGGAAGAGTTTAAGAAGAACAATTAATTATCAACAGAGTGAAAGATGTATGCAAATATTTTATAAGGGTCGGATTTTTCCGGCCCTTTTGCTAATGATACTTATAACAGCATGTTCAGGCAAAGAAGAAAAGCTTGAACTTTTTTCTCCCGAAGCGTTCACCTATTCACTTGATTACGGCTGGGAGCTTAATGCATCTTGCAGAGTAAAAGGATTTACTCAAAGTAAAAACGGCGAAGAATACACTGCAAAACTTTCCTATACAACCGATTTAATTATGCCCGATGGTAAAAAAATAGAAAGTATTGGAGAGGGATTGATTGATCAAAAATCAAAAGAGAAATTTTCTGATCTGTTAATAGAAACTCAACTACAATTCGACAGATCCTATTTGCCCGGTAAGTATAAGATTGTATTTAATGTATCTGATGACTTTAACGGAAAAAGTTTAAGTATAGAAAAAGAATTTGAGTTGACAAAAGAATAGTCTTACTACTTTAATAAATTATTGTATTCACTGTGTGAACCAATCCAGAACCAGATCATAGTATTCTTATCTTTTTTTATTCCAATTGCCCGCCAACCAATACCTACTCTAATTGAGTAGATTGGTTTTGATTTATGAATTCTTTTGAAACTTAGACCAGGATGCCTGGGATTTTCTTTCCAAATTTTATAATTACGCTTTGCTATAGTTTTAATTCTTTGGGGCAATTTCTGATAGAGACGAATGAATTCGTCAGTCAGTTCAGAATTCACAACTTGTCCATTCCCATCTTTTTTGTTCTTGAACCTTGCGACAATTTGATGGCGAGATCGGCCATCTCCGATAGTTTATTTTGAGGGTTTTTAAATTCTTTTTCCCATTCCTTCTCGTTCAAAATATCTTCAAGAAGTTGTTTAGCGAGAATAGTTTGTTTTCTCTTAGATAATTTTGAAGCAGCTTGAAAGGCTTTTGATAATAGTTCCGTCATCTTAATTGTTTAATTGTTTGGTTAAGTTTACAAATTTTGAAATTTTCATGCAAGCCGTCAGATATCATAAGTCATTCAAGTTGTCTTTTCTCTCCCCATTAATAATATTCCAGCGAACCGATCTCTTTTTCAACCTCTTCTAATATTTCACAACTCTTTACAACTTCTTTCATCTTGGTGTGGTCTGGATACAAAGGACGGTCAACATCCAGATGTTCAACATATTTACGTACAACTTTATGTGCTTTTGTTACACCTTTCCCGTTTGTAAAATTTCTAAAATCAAGAGCTTGTGCAGCAGCAATAAATTCTATTCCTAATACTCCGTAAGCGTTATCAAGAATTTGTGCATTCTTAATTGCAGTATTCATTCCCATCGAAACAAAATCTTCCTGATCTGCCGCTGCGGGTATTGACTGAATAGATGCCGGCATAGATAGAATTCTCTGTTCGGCAATCAATGTATCGGCGGTGTATTGACTGAGCATCAATCCGGAGAACATTCCAGCCCCTTTAGTTAGAAATTCAGGCAGACCAACACTTAATGCCGGATTTAACAATCTGTTCAATCTACGTTCGGATAAAACACTAACCATTGTAACAGCAGCGCCAACCATATCCATTGGCAGACAAACAGGAGTTCCCTGAAAGTTTGCACCAGTGAGAGTTAATTTGTATTCGGGCATAAAAATGGGATTATCACCAACACCGTTTAATTCAATTTCAACCTGTTCTTTAGCCCAACGTACTGCATCGTGAGCCGCGCCGATAACCTGTGGAGTGGAACGCATTGAATAAGCATCCTGCACTTTAGTTTTGAGCTTACCTGTTTGCAAATCGCTACCCACAATACATTTTAAAATTGATTTGGCACTCCTAACCGCACCGGAGAATCCGCGTACTTCATGTAATCTTGTATCATATGGTTTAAGATTTGCAAAAAGAGCTTCAAGAGTCATAGCACATGCAATCTCTGCTTGTTTAAGCCATCGGTTAATATCGAAAAGATGAATTGCACTCATTGCAGTAAGAAGATTTGATCCGTTAATGGTCCCAAGTCCGTCGCGTGCCTGGAGTCCCGGAATTTTTATACCGGCTTTTTCAAATGCAGTTTTTCCCGGTAAACGTTCTCCTTTATAATAAGCTTCACCTTCACCCATCATTAATAAGGCAATCTGACTCATCGGCGCGAGATCTCCGCAAGCACCAACAGAACCTTTTTGACAGACAACGGGAGTAACATCTTTGTTAAGCATATCAACTAATGTAAGCGTAATTTCAGGACGTATTCCGCTCATACCATGAGCATGAACATTAATTCTTCCGGCCATTGCACCGCGGACATACTCAACTGGCGCCGGGTCGCCGATACCGGCTGCGTGGTTATAAATTAAATACTTCTGAAAATCTTTTACCTGGTCATCGTTTAATACAACTTCTGAGAACTCACCTATTCCGGTGTTTACGCCGTACATAATTTCACGGGCGTTGATTTTTTCTTCGAGCATTGAGCGGCAGACTTTAATTCGTTCTAAAGCATCGGGGGCTAATTCTACTTTTTCATGATAACGTGCAATTGCTGTTAATTTTTCAATTGTTAGATTCGAACCGTTGAGGATAATAGACATGATTTTCTCCGAATAAAAAAATTTTATATGGAAACTTAAGGATTAGATTTTAAATTGCCCATATAATTTGGGTTTGTTTAGAGGTTTAAACTATCCTATAATTATTATAATTTGATATGAGAACCTGAGAGTAAGTTGGGCTAAAGCCCATGGTAATTTTAATTTTTTAACAAATAGTTTAATTGTTGCAGAATTTTTTAAATTGTCCTGACCTTCAGGTCGGGGTAAAAAAAAATAACAAACCGGCTTTAGCCAAAAAAGAGGGGGTGATATGCCGTATGTAAGAATATGGGTTCACCTGGTTTTCTCAACAAAAAACAGAGAAAAATTGATCTTTCGCGAATTGAGAGAAAAATTAATTGAACATATTAAATCAAATGCAAAAACCAAAGGAATATGGATTGATTCGATTAATTGTACGGATGATCATGTATATGTTCTACTATCCTTGGGAACTGAACAATCGGTTAGTAAAGTTGCAATGCTTATTAAAGGAGAATCATCCTATTGGATTAATAAAAATAAATTGACAAGTACAAAATTCGAATGGCAAGATGAATATTATGCAGCTTCGCTGAGTGAATCATTATTGAAAAATGTAAGAGAATATATTTTGAATCAGGAAGATCATCATAAAAATAAAAGTTTTAGTGATGAATACACCGAGCTGATTACACAGTTAAAGGAGATAAATAGTTAGTATGAGTCTCTATACAATAGTATTCATTCTTGTTACAATACTTATATTAATCGGGTTGGCACTGTTTGGTTTTTTTATATCTAAACTTGACAAATGGATAGACCGCAGAGAACGACTTGGAAGAGAAAGCATATATAAAGAGAAATCTAAAACAACAAAAAAAGAGACTGATAAAGAAACTAAATCAACGTAACAACCCGCTGAACATTTTTTAGAATTTCGTCATTATTAACAAGCTCTAAGATTTTATCTAAATCTTTTTTCAAAATACGATCTCGTTTAAGGTATGGAATATGTTTTCTAATTGCACGATAAGCTGCATTAGTACCGACCCCGCATTTTAACGGTTTAAGAAAATCAATTCCCTGGGAAGCGAGAAGCATTTCTATTGCAATTACATTCTGAACATTCTTTAATACCTGGTAACACTTTCTTGCAGAAATTGAACCCATTGAATTCAGATCCTCTTTACCGGCGGATGTAGGAATAGAATCTACACTTGCCGGATGAGATAAAACTTTATTTTCCGAAACGAGAGCCGCTGCAGTGTATTGCGCAATCATATATCCGGAATTTAAACCTCCTTCTTCGGCAAGAAACTTTGGTAATTTTTCTGATGATCCATTTGTAAGCCGATCAATTCTTCTTTCTGAAATGTTTGCCAGTTCGGATAATGCAATTGCCATAAAATCTAAGGGTAATGCAAGCGGCTGCCCATGAAAATTTCCGCCGCTGATGTAATCTTTATCTTCAGGGAATATAATCGGATTGTCGTTTACTGAATTCAATTCAATTTCAATACGCGAACAAACATAATTAATTGCATCTCTGGAGGCACCATGTATCTGCGGAATGCAGCGGATTGAATATGAATCCTGAACACGCGGATCGTCCTGTAAATGCGAATCGCGTATTTCACTTTTACTTATCAACGCTAAAATATTCTTAGCAGATTCTATTTGCCCGGCGTAAGGTCTTAGCTTATGAACGCGTGAATCGAAAGCGCGGTCGGTGGCGCGAAGAGCTTCGTGAGAAAGTGCGCCGGCAATATCTGCTAACCTCATCATTTTTTTCGCTTGTATACAAATGAATGCACCATAAGCAGTCATCATTTGAGTGCCGTTAATTAATGCTAATCCTTCTTTTGCAGAAAGTTTTGCCGGGGCTAAACCGAATTTCTTAAATGTTGATTTTGAGGAGATGGTTCTAACATTGTGTGCATCCGGACTCATTACGTTGTTAATTATTTGAACATCGCCTTTGCCGATCATTGCAAGAACAAGGTGAGAAAGGGGAGCGAGATCCCCGCTTGCACCAACAGAACCTTGTGATGGAATAACAGGAATTATATTGTTGTTTATCATATCAATTAATAGCTGGAGTGTATCAAGCCGAATTCCTGAATATCCGCTTGCAAGTGCATTAACCCGCAACAACATCATCAGCTTTACAATAAATGGCGGTAAGTTTTCTCCAACTCCGGCGGTATGACTTATAATTAAATTCTCCTGGAGTTTTTCAATATCCTTAACCGGAATAGAAACACTTGAGAAACCGCCGAAGCCGGTTGTTACACCGTAAATTATTTTTCCTTTTTTAACCCACTCATCAATTAACTCACGGGATTTTATTACTTTGCTTTTGGATTCTTTAGACAGAAAAACTTGCGGATTATTGTCTAAAAAATATTCGATCTTATCTAAGGTTAAAGATTTTCCATCAACAATTAATTTCATTTTACTTCCCGCTTTAATATTTCCATCTTTGTGTCTTATTGGCTTTGTGATAAAATTATTTAAAAGCAATCCAGCTCCCGCCGGCAGCATTTACTTTTGTATTACCCCACACAACTACTTTCAAAACAAATCCATCGCGAGAAACTCCAGTAACATCCACAGCTATCTTTAGACCTCTTGATTCCAGTGTTTGATTTACTTTTGAGTTTGCCTCTACCTCAAATTTGTCCCCCTGCAAATCGATTAAACTGAGCGATGCTAAAACAGTCGGCTTTTCTGAAAATGGTTTTTCGAAATTCACTTCAATAATTGTCTCTCTTTTCCCCTCATTTGCCTTCAGATTAAATCCTTTGGTGGATTTATCTATAAAGAAAGTTGCGCCCTGAACCTGGGCAAGAATATTAACCGTTGTAAATAAAAGAAGAGTAAAAATAGAAATCATATAATTCCTGTTCATAAAAACCTCACTGTTTATTTGAAATTAATTTTTTAATCTGGTTGTGATTTGCGCTGCTTGCCCTGTAATCAAGGATTACAAAATCGTCATCGTATTCTGCATTAATTACTTCTGCAAGTTCATAAATCTTGGAAATTATTTTGGAATTTGCATGATTAATCTTAACCCGGTGAGCGGAAAAATTCATTTCAAAAATATCATTAAGCGAATCGTGAAGTTTACCAATTCCGATTCCACGCTCCGCAGAAATAAATATTGATCCGGGATAATGATTAGAAAGAGTTTCTATTATATGCCGGTCCTTCAATAGGTCAATCTTGTTAAATATTTTCAGCTCTTTTTTATTACCGCAGCTTAGTTCTTTTAATGTTTCTTCAACAACCTTAATATGATCCTCGTAAAACTCATTCGATACATCAATTATATGAAGAATTACATCTGCATCTTTTACTACATTTAAAGTGCTCTTGAATGATGCAACTAAATTATGCGGGAGCTTACGGATAAACCCTACCGTATCGCTTAAAAGAATTTTTTTGTTCTTATCAATCTCGAACGACCGCGTAGTTGAATCGAGAGTTGCAAACAGTTTATCCTCAGCCAGTACACCAGCATTAGTAAGAAAATTTAACAGTGTAGATTTGCCGGCATTAGTGTATCCAACAAGAGTAGCATTAATAAAATTTTTTCTGGAAGCACTCTTAGTTATCTGCTGGGCTTCAATTTTCTTAAGATTCTCCTTAAGCTTGCTAATTCTTGTGCGTATTATTCTTCTATCGGTTTCAATCTGTGTTTCGCCAGGACCCTTGGTACCAATACCTCCGTACTGTTTCGAAAGGTGCGTCCATGCACGTGTTAATCTCGGTAGCATATATTGTAATTGAGCAAGCTCTACCTGTGTTTTTGCTTCGCGGGTTTTAGCATGTGAAGCAAAAATATCTAATATCAAACCGCTCCTGTCAAGTACCTTCCTTTCGAATAGCTTTTCGAGATTTCTTACTTGTGTTGGATTTAAATCGTCATCAAAAATTACAAGCTGGATATCATTCAGTTCTATTAACTGTGCAATTTCTTCTGCCTTTCCTTTGCCGATAAAAAATGCGGGATCGGGATGATTTTTATCTTGTAAAATTTTGAAAACTGTTTCAGCTCCGGCTGTATCTGTAAGCAGTTCTAATTCATCAAGATGTTCTTCTACCCGGTCTCTTGAAAAATTACCTGTCGATAGAGCTATTAATATAGCACGTTCTTTAGGTCTGTTCTTTATTTCTATGATAGTTGGCTTCAAGTATCTTTTTTCTTTCCGTTAATGGTTTTTAATTTGCTCCATATCTTTCTTTGAGCTTTTTGCTACAAACATCTCAATCAGTGCAAAAAACAATGCTGCAATAATAAAATATTTCCACAATTCAGTTCCAAATCTTGAATTGTAAATTTGTTCTGAAATATTCCTGTCCTCATCCAGAGTTTTGATTGAAATATCAAGACTAATTTTTTCAAAAAAGTTTTCCAGATCGGATATTGAATAATAGTCCGTAATTGATTCTCTCGCATCGTGATTAACAGAATAAAAATCAATCAAACGATTGCCCATATAAAATCTGTATGTTCCTGTTTGAGTAGTATTATTAAAACGAAAATAGATTTTATTCTTAAGTGAATCTGTATTTATGAATTCCGCCATATCATTTGGATAAACAACTTTTATTTGTCTTGATGCGGGAAGATTAATAAAAAGTTCCTCGCCGCAAATAGAATTTCCATCCTCCTTAAAATGTGAAGAAAGATATAGAATGCTCTTGCTTAACAAAGCGGGGAAAAAAGATTTAAGTGGAAAATTATTCCAGCTTAATACCGGTAACGTGTTAAAAACCATGATTTTGCCTGAACCCGATTTATATTCGCTGAGGAGAGAGGATTTATCGAACATAGATATTATATTTTTTCCGCCAACACCAGGGTTAACTTTCATGTAGTAATAAATATCGGGCGATTCAATTTTTGCCTTGGACTTATCTTCAAATAAATTTGCAAATAGCGGATGATTGAAATCAACTTTATCGAATTGAACCGGTGAATCTTCGCTGTTCTTTTTGCCCACAAAGTTTTCCGGCAAAGGTATTTCCATAAAACGGAAGAAATTTCTAATTAAGTTCAGATCGCTGTTAGAACCCGGGAAAAATAATACACCACCACCGCCTTTACAATAATTTTTTAATTGATCAAATCCGTTCTCATTGGGCGGACCGATTAGAACCACAGCATCATACTGTTGTAGCGGTTGCGAGGGTAATTGCGAATTGTTTGCTTCGGTTAATTGTAAAGAATTCATTGTCTGACTATTAAGAACCATTCTAATAAATTTAACGTCATCATAAGAATTATATAGGAGAAGCAATTTTATTTTATCCGGCACATAAAAACTTGTGAACCGCTTGTTGTCGTAAGAAATATCATCGTCTTCAAGTTCTACAGATGCATTTACTAAACCAGTGTCGCTTAATGTAGTTTCGAAAAAGATATGCTTTGATTCACTGCTGTTTAGTGTAATACTCTGCTGAGCACTTCTCTTATTATTTATGAAGAGAGAAACAACCGTGCTGTTGTAATTAGTATTCGAGTAATTTTTTACTGCTGCCTGAAAATTTAACGATTTGTTCTTTTCGAATATCTGGGTGTTTAATCTGATGCTATCAACTCCAAGATTAACTGCGGATTTTTTTTGAAGATCGACGATAAAAAATCTTGTGTTCTGAAATAACCCGCTTAAATTAGAAAGCTCTGTTTCCCGGTTGAAAAAAGACCCCGATTGTAAGTCGGTTAAAAGGTAGACTTCCTTATTAAAATTTTTTGATTCATATAAAACCTTACCCGAGTTAATTAATGCATTGTTTAATGTTTTACGAACACCGGAAATTTGTATGCTTTCAATCTCTTTCTTCACAACATTGAAATCGGATTTTGCTTTTACCGTATAATTATTTTCTGTTACCAAAGGCACAATTGCAATTTCATCACCGCTTAGAAAATTAGTTAACAATTCGGATGCAATTTTTTTTGTTTTGTTAAGATATGAACCGTCATTGCCAACAATAGACATGCTGAATGTATTATCAATAATAAAGACTGCTGTAGTTTTAGCTGCAGAAGAGCCGCTTATCCCGGTTTTTACTGCCGGGCGGGAAAATGCAATTACAAGCAGAACAATAATTAAGACTCTTAACAAAAGCAGAAGCCATTGCTTTAGTTTAATTTTCCTGATTTTCGTTTTCTGCAGCTCCTTGAGGAATATTAATGTGCTGAACTCAACTTTCTTAAGTTTGCGAAGGTTAAGGAAATGAAGAATTATTGGTATTGATGCTGCTAACAATCCAATTAATATTGCCGGATTTAGAAATGTCATTTAAGCGCTTATATTCCTAAATAAATGTCTGCTTGCCAATAAAACTATCTTATAACTTAGTATTAGATCTATTGATGAGTAAGTGTTTATAAATACCGATTAATTTATTTGTAAAGGTAGTTAAATCAAACATTTCAATTGCACGTTTACGCGCAGCTTTACCGAATTCGTGTCTTAAGTTCTCGTCTTTAATTAATCTCTCTAACTTTTCTTTAAGATCCACCCAGTTCTTTTTCTCAAACAGAAAAGAGGTTACATTATCAACCGCAATATCGAGCACGCCGTCAGAATTTGAACAGACAGAAGGTTTGCCCATACTAAGTGCTTCTGCCAATGCGATTCCGAATGCTTCCGCATGTGACGGAAAAACAAAAATATCGAGAGCGGCTAAAACCTCTGGTGTGTCTTTTCTATACCCGGTGAAAATAATTTTATCAAGAATATCTAATCCGGCAGCCATTGCTTTTATTTCTGAGGCGTAGCTATCTTCACCCTTACTCGGTTCACCTACTATCATAAACCGAACGTTTTTATGTTTATGTAGAATATCATTTGCTGCCAGGATAAATTCTTCATGACCTTTACCCGGACTGAAACGGGCTATCATGCCTATCAGCAATTCATCATCTTTAATCCGGAACTCCTTGCGAACTAAATTTCTATCAACCTTATCTGCATTAAACCGCGCAGTATCAATTGAATTATGAAGCAGCTCAATTTTATCTTCGGTTAGCGGAGTGGTATCAACCAGATTTTTAGAAATTACTTTACTTATTGCCAGTGCAAGATCAACACGTTTATAAATCCATTTATGTAAAAAATCTTTTTTAATAATGTATGAACCCATCTGTTTGGTAAGTAAAAGCGGTGTTGAAAGTTTTGAAATTTTCAACGCCGGAACCATCAACCATAAATCTTTTGATACATGACTATGAATAATATCGTATCTATTTTTTTTTATACTATTAGATACTTTAAAGTATTCGGGTATTTGAAAGTAGTTTCTATAACCGGAAATAATAATGGGAATGTGTTCACTCATTGCTTCTTTTTGAACACGGGAGTTTTTATAACACAACAGATCGGTTTCAATAGAATTATTTATAAGCTGTTTGGCGGTTTGAATAGAATACATTTCTAATCCGCCCCAGCTTCGGGATAAACATGTAAGCAATACTTTCATGAATAGATCTTCTGAATTTTTGCACCGTTAAAATAATGGATAAGTATTTCATCAAACCCGTAGCCCTTTTCACCCATTACTGCCGCTCCAATCTGACAGAGCCCAACACCATGTCCCCAGCCGGCGCCATGCAAAATAAAATTCTGCGGTGTTCTGTTTATAATATTTTTCTTCTCTACAAAAAACGCTGAACTGTATAAATGAGTTTTAGATAATGTCTTTCTTATTTCTAGTTCCTTGCCGATAACCAGTTCCTTTTTTTCACCAACAATTTTCAATTTGATAATTCTTCCGGAGTAACCGCGTTCTATGGGAATTAGATCTATTATTTCTCCAAAATCAATTCTACTTTTTTCATTAATTATTTCAGCTAACTCTTTCTGTGCGTACTCAACTTTCCATCGGAAAAAATTATTTGTAGGTCTATCGAAATCAACAAGAATCTGGGATAATATTTTCAAATCAGTTGTATTGCAATATGCATGGGGGCTGGTTTTAATCCACCGCTCTGCTAATTTGTCTATTGTCAGATCGTAGTCAACACCATCAAGTTCAAATTTATAATCGGTAACAGGCGATAAATAATGATGTTTAACCGGCTCCCACACATTTTCAAAAGATTCCGTCATTCCACCGCAGCACTTTGAATAACGTGTGTCGCAGATTTGATTGTCGTATACAAGTACCAATCCTCTTGTAGATTCAACGGCGTTCAGAGCATTATCATTAATTATTTTGGTTACACCCTGATATCTCTGACAGTGATCATCTGCGCAGAAGTCATAATTAACATGTTCCTCCCGATCGTACCATCTAATAATTTCACTTTCTGTTATTACTTCGTTAACCGGTTTTCTTTTTTTATGCTGGCTTCTCTTTTCAAGTTGAGCAAGAAGCCATCCACGTGATACAATTGCGTGTGCTTTGAGCAATTCAAGAGAACTGTTTGAACTCATTTCCGATGATATAACACTTACAAGGTATTCCTCCATTGGAATAATATTGATTGCTGTAAGAAGATTTTTTTCTTTTATAATTTTAAGAACTCCGCGGAATCTTTGATTCTCTTTTTTCTCCCAGTGAAATTGTTTACCAATAATTACATCTCTTAAAAGAAAAGATTCAATCTCAATATCTTCGGGAATTAAAATAATTTCATTAGCCGAATGAATTTCCACACCATCCTTTAGAACAAGAATCTTATCATTTCCCGGTTTCGCGGTAAAGATTCCACTTTGCCGTTTACTTACTCCGGTTAAACTAAAATCCCCGTATAATTCAAACTTTATTTCACGAGCAGATAAAACACCTATGTTTATATTGGGCTCATCCATTTTTAATGCAAAACCTGAATTTTGTTTATAAATATAGTAATGCTTTACTTAATTAGGTAGGACGAATGAATTCAATTATCCTAAGATAATTATGGAAGTGCCGGTATTTTCTGTAATAATCCGGATTTCTTATCTTTGTTCCCCAAAATTATAAGAAATAAAAAATGGATTACAGGGTATTACTTTTTTATAAATACATAAAATTTGATTGTCCGCATCAATTTCTTGAAACCCATTTACGATTTTGTAATGAGAATAATATTCTTGGAAGAGTATGGATCTCAAACGAAGGAATAAACGGAACAGTATCCGGTACGCATCAGAATATTGAGAAATATAAATCGGAAATTAGAAGTTATCCTGAGTTTGCCGATATCTGGTTTAAAGAAGATGTTCATGATTCTCACGCATTTAATAAAATCCATATAAGAATTAAAAAAGAAATTGTGAACGCAAGTTTTGGCGATGTTGATCTTTCTAAAACCGGCAAGAGATTAAAACCGGAAGAACTGAATGAACTTTACGAAAGCGGAAAAGAATTTGTAATTGTTGATGCAAGGAACAATTATGAAAGTGTTATCGGTAAATTTAAAAACGCTATTACGCCGGATATGCAGACCTTCCGCGATTGGACAAGAATAGCAGAAGAACTGGAAAAGTATAAGGATAAAACCGTTGTTACATACTGCACCGGTGGAATAAGGTGCGAAAAAGCATCTGCCTACCTGGTTGAAAAAGGATTTAAGAATGTTTATCAGATGGATGGCGGAATCTGGAATTACATAAATCAATTTCCTGATAAATATTGGGAAGGGTCTGTGTTTGTCTTTGATGAAAGAAGAATTGTTACACCTAATACCAGAGAGGACTTAAAGCATATCGGAAAATGTTATTACTGCGGCAAACCGTCTTCCTATTATATTAATTGTCATAACCAGGATTGCGATAAACTTCTTGTTACATGCGATGAATGTAAAACGGAAAATGATTATTGCTGTTCTGATGAATGCAGAAAATCTTCGAACAGAAGAACAAGAAATCATGGTTAATATTTCTTAACCGTATGCGGTAGTTTTATTTTTTCAAAAGATCCCGCAATTTATTTTCAATTAAACCGGACTTCTCCCTTTCCAGTCTTTCGGCTAATTCCTTTTTCTTATTCTCTACAAAACTGAGCTGGTCTGTTATTAATGTTTGATAATAGTTAATCTGTTCTTTTACTTCTGATATTTTAGCCTGATAGAAATTATTAAACTCATTTCTTTTTTGATTGATAAATGAATCGAATTTGGATTTGAGATGGTTCTGCAATTTAATTAACTCTTCACCAACTACTTCCTGAAGCCGTTTTGCTATTTGATTATCGAGATCGGTTGATAAAGCCACATCAATATTGCTTTTTGTATTCCACATCCTCAGATTAACGCCAAAGCTGTTAACCCGCTCAAGTACCTGTCTTACAATGCTCTCAAAAATATTTTTCGGCTCGGATTCAAATATCATTGATAAGTTTGAAAATTTCACGTCAATATTCGTATCGAAAGAATTACCGGGGAGTGTAAGTTTTATTGATGAGTTCATTAAAGCGTTTTTAATTGTCGTGGGAAGAAAATCACTTTTACCGAGTTTTATTTCTGCCGTAGGAACTCCTTGCAGAGTTGCAGAATATTCATCCAGCGGAACGTCTTTTCGTCTGTCAATTAATCCCGAAATTTTAACCGACCGCTCATTTGTAAGTGCGCCTTCCACATCAATTGTTATCGGCAATCCGGTTGTTAATTGATCGTCGGTTATATTTCTAATAGTTCCTTTGCCAATAAACAGATCGCCTTCTTTCTTCCCACCCTGAATAATTATCTGTTTAATCCAGAATTTTGGATATGCCCTTGGAGATGGAAATTTAATATTCTGTCCTTCGAAGCGGGGTGGTTTTTCATACTCAGGTTCCGGCTGATATTTTTTTACGCTCTGCCGCGCAATATCTGCATAGCCAAGATAATCCGTAACCCGTTGATACATTTCGTTACCAATTAGAAGCTGTGCAATACTTGGCGTATTAATACTTGGCAGACGTGCCATATCTTTTAAGTGCTGGAAGTCTCTCTTAACATAATCGTCAACAGAATCCACCGAAGTAATTATTGCGGTAATGTCGTTATTAATTGATTTATAACGGTTCTCAAAAGTACTCTTAATATCACCGATAGTTTTAATAGAATTATCAACGGTTAGGATTGCATTGGTAATATTTTGAACGTTGTTTAATTGTGCCGGGTCAATAGCTTTTATTCTGCTTTCGATTTCCAAAATTCTGTTTTTGCTTGTTTCAAAATCATTAATAGATGCATCCCATTGTTTAGAAGCACGTAGAATTTCCTGTTTTATTGAATCGAGTTTAGATACTGTTCTTATATCCAGAATTTTTATTAAACTATCCGGATTAAAATTGCCTTTAAGTTTAGCAAGATCGAAGATAGGTGTTGTTTGTTTAATTTGATTTATGAAATCGTCTGCGGTTTTTTTGAATGTTCGTTCCGCGGTAAGAAGCGTTGATTTTCTTCTTTTACTTTCCGGAAGCGAACCATCAGTTTTTCTTTTTGATCCGATCGCCAGATCATATATTTCGATTGTTTCTATTATATATTTCTTCCGCAACAGCTGATTGGCATCCAGCTCGAACTTAACATTTCCCGTTTCAAATAAATTTGTCCATGTGTCGTAAGGATTTGCAACCTGTAATTTTGTCCATTGAATTCCAAGCGGAAAGAAACTCACTTTTAGGTTCTCTATTTCAACCTTAGCCCCGAATACGGTTTCTCCTGTATCTTCTATTTGAGACTCAACCCAATTATCTAAAAAGAAGTAAATAAGAAGAAAGAAAATTATAAGCGGGACAAGAATGAAGTAGATAAAATGTTTTCTCATTGTACACCTCCCAGGTCTCGTATCTTAGCGTACAATCTTACAAGTGAACTCTGTTTAATAATCTTATAGATTTTCCATTTTTCAACTTTTGAATAAAGGTGCTTGCGGTATTGAATTACAAGTATCTTCATTCCAAAATAAACCGGAACAGCTAAAACAATTGCGCATAAGAAACTTCCCATTACAACCGTATTATTAAAGTTGGTAAGAGGCGCAACCGGTGCATTGTAAAGTGATGTCCAGAATTCCTTCAACCATTCAATTTGAGTTAGAACCTGATAACCGAGCC
>JAGVBL010000096.1 GCA_020059785.1 Ignavibacteriales bacterium
AAGTTGCGGAAAATATAGCTAATTGTTTGTAAAAAGCAAATAAGATTTATTTTTCGATTGTAAGGATAATGGAATCTTTTTCGACCGATATACCTTCGGTTACATTTATAGAGGTGATTGTTCCTTCGGCAGTAGACCTTAGTTCGTTCTCCATTTTCATTGCTTCAAGTATTATTAATGGTTCTCCGATTTTTACTTTGTCTCCTTTATTCTTTTTTATTTTAAGAACGAGTCCCGGCATCGGAGCTTTAAAATCGGATTTATGAGACTCCATGAGTTTATTATTCATCAATTCTGCGACGGTTTCCTGTAATCTGGTTCTTACTGTAGTTTCGAAATACCATCCTTCAAGTAATAAGCCGAAATTGCCATTATCAAGTTTATTGCACACAATTTCATAAGGTTTTTCGTTTATCATAAGAAGAAAAGCACAATTGTTAATTTGGGATAAATCTGCTTTTACCTTGCGCCCGTTAATTTCCACAATACCGTCGGGTAATATTCTAACTGAATGCTTATTATTATTTAATGATACAACAAACTCATTCATAAATTTGATTTAACCATTGATTGGTTTCGGGAATGTCATTTTTTGAAGTTGTTAAAGAGATATTCTTTTGTTTAAGCAGAGCTCCCATAATTGCAGCTACATCTTCAATCTCATCGGCAGAATCTTCTTTCCATTTACCGGGAACCAGCGGCATAAATTCATTATCTAAGAAATTAATATTGAACGACCCATCGAGAAACGTTTTTTGTTTTAGCACCCAGTTAAACGCCGGTATGTTTGTAATAACTCCGGAAATCTGATATTCAATTAATGCTCTTTTCATTCTTGCAATGGCCTCTTCCCTGTTTCTTCCCCATGTTGTAACTTTAGATAATAAGGGATCGTAATAGATCGGAACTTCACTCATAAGGTCTATACCACGGTCAATTCGGGTTCCGGGTCCGGATGTTAATCTGTGATGTGTAATCCTTCCAGTTGATGGTGCAAAATTATTATCAACATCTTCAGCATAAACTCTGCATTCAATTGCATGACCATTAATTCTGAGATCGGATTGTTCAATATCGAGTTTTTGACCTGCTGCAATTCTAATCTGTAATTTTACAAGATCGACACCAGTAATCATTTCCGTAACCGGATGTTCTACCTGCAAACGGGTATTCATTTCAAGGAAGTAAAAATTCTTATTATTATCCATCAAGAATTCGATAGTACCGGCATTGTAGTAATTGCAAGCTTTAGCAGCAGTAATTGCAGCCTTTGTAATTTTGAATCTGGTTTCATCATCAACAAAAATGGACGGAGCTTCTTCAATTACTTTTTGATGTCTCCTCTGAACAGAACATTCTCTTTCGAAAAGATGGATATAGTTACCAAATTTATCAGCAAAAATCTGCACTTCGATATGCTTTGGATTGAGAATTAACTTTTCAATGTATACTTCAGATTTTCCAAATGCTTTCAATGATTCATTCTGAGCACGATTGAACGACTCTTCGAATTCAGAATCATTAAACACTTTTCTCATACCTTTACCGCCGCCGCCGGCAGAAGCTTTAAGCATTACCGGGTAACCGATTTCATTTGCAATCTTGATTCCTTCCTTATAATCGTTAAGCGGTTCGATAGTACCCGGAACAATTGGAACGCTATTCTGTTCCATTAATCTTCTGGCGGACGTCTTCTCGCCCATCATTTCAACCGATTTAGAAGAAGGACCGATAAACACAATACCAGATTCTTCAACCATCTTTATGAATTCCGAATTTTCCGAAAGGAAACCGTATCCCGGGTGAATAGCTTCTGCGCCAATCTCTTTGGCAAGTTTTATTATTTTTTCTTTACTCAGGTAAGATTCATTAGCAGGAGAAGGGCCTATAAGATAAACTTCATCTGCTATTCTAACATGCAAAGAATTTTTATCTACTTCAGAATAAATTGCAACAGAACTAATACCAAGTTCGCGGCATGCTTTAATAATTCTAACGGCAATTTCACCTCTATTTGCAATCAGTATTTTATTAAACATATTATTTGAACTCGACAATTGTTATTCCGTCTCCGCCGCTTTCAATATTGGCATAATAATAATTCTTAACATATTTATATTCTTTAAGAATTGTCTGCACCAATTGTTTCAGCGCACCCGTTCCTTTACCATGGAGTATTTCTACACGGTCAATCCCATTCATATTAGAGCTATCTAGAAATTTAAGTATATCAAGCTCTGCTTCGTCAGCCCTCTTACCTCTGATATCAAGACGATAGTTTTGATCTGTTACAATATCATGCTTAAAATATTTCAGTGATTCATACTCCTGTTTTTTAGCAGGTTGCAATTCAGAATACCGGGCTTTAATTTTTAGAGAACCAATTGTAAGAACCGCTTTATCTTTTTCAATATTTATTTCCTCTATTACGCCGGCAGAATTAGTATCCTTTATTGAAGCATAATCACCAACTTTAAGCTGATGATTTTTATCCTGCACAATATTTTCTTTCTTAAATACTTTTTTTGCTTCTTCTTTTAGATTCTTAATAGACTCTTTTTCTTTTTTAATTACTTCCTTGTTTGCATTAGATTAACGAATATTTTTTATAGCATTTTCTATTTTTTTATTAATATCCAGTAAATATAATTCTGCTTTTTCTCTTGTCTGATCAAGAATTTCTTTTTTCTGTTTTTCTAATTTATCAATTTTATCCTGATAGAGATTTGTAAGACCTTTAAGCCGTGCATTTTCAATTTCCAGACGGTTCAACTGATCCTTCAGAACCTTCGATTTTATCTCGAGGTTTGCTAAAAAGTCTTCAATTTTTGTTTTATCAATATCGAGATACTCTTTAGATAATTCAAT
>JAGVBL010000104.1 GCA_020059785.1 Ignavibacteriales bacterium
GGCAGAGCGATAATCAACCGTATTCACAAACTTATTATGCAATGGCAAAGTTATTATATCCCGAAGGTCATCCATACAGCTGGACGGTTATAGGCGAACTTGAAGACCTTGCCGCCGCTTCATTAGAAGATGTTATCAATTTTTATAAGACGTATTACGGACCAAAGAATGCTACTCTTGTTGTTTCTGGCGATATTGATGTTAAAGAAACCAAAAAATTAGTTGAGAAATATTTTGGTGAAATAGCCGGATATAACGAATCCGAACCGTTGCCTAAAATGCCGGTTGCTCTAACTGAAACCAAACACGCATATTTTGAGGACAAACTTGCAAACGCTCCCGATCTTTCTATAGTATTTCCAACTGTTGAGAGATTTAATAAGGATTCCTATGCACTATCATATTTAGCGCAGTTATTAGCCGGAAGTAAAAAGTCGCCATTGTATAAAGTAATTGTTGAAGAGAAAAAACTTGCGCCAAATGTAAGTGCGTTTCAACAGAGCTCAGAACTTGCCGGCGCATTCAGTATTAGTGTCCGTGCATTCCCGGGTAAAAATTTAGGTGAAGTTGAAGAAGCTGTAAAAGAAGCATTTGCCCGTTTTGAAAAAGATGGATTTACCGAACTGGATTTGGAAAGATTAAAAAATGGTGTTGAGGTTCAATTCTATAATCAGATTTCCAGTGTACTTAGTAAAGCAATGCGTCTTGCAGATTATAATATTTTTGCCGGCAACACAGATTACATCAATACAGATTTGAATAACTCTCTTGATGTTACAAAAGAGGATGTACTTAGAGTATATGAAAAATATATCAAAGGGAAGAATTACGTTGCACTCAATGTTGTTCCAAAAGGAAAAGCTGACTTAGCAGCATCCAATGCGGTTCTTTTCCCAATAAAAGAAGAATCAATTGATATGCAAGGTGTCAAGAAAACCGAAGCTTCTTCTGTAAAAATAGAACCAATGCCTACAAAGTTCGATAGAACAAAGGAACCCGCACTGGGGCCAGATCCTGTTGTTAATCCTCCGGCTATATGGAATGGAAAAATTAAAAATGGCGTCCAGGTTTTTGGAGTTAAGCAAAGCGAGCTTCCTCTTGTTCAGTTTTCTATTATACTGAAAGGCGGAATGCTTCTCGATCCTATGGATAAAATCGGCACCGCTTTTTTAACTGCACGAATGCTTAATGAAGGAACTAAAACTAAAACACCCGTTGAATTACGTGAAGCTATGCAGGATTTGGGTTCTAATATTTCTGTCTCCGCTTCTTCAGAAAATATTACACTTAGCGGCTCATGTCTTGCAAGTAAATTTAAAGAAACTGTTGCATTGGCAAAGGAAATGTTGTTTGAACCGAGGTGGGATGAAAAAGAATTTCCGATTGTAAAAAGGCAAATAATAGAATCTCTTAAAAGAATGGAAACTTCTCCGGCAAATATTGCAAATACCGTATTTGCAAAAATTGTTTATGGAAAGGATAATATACTTTCTAATTCTGCGATGGGAACGGTAAGCTCTGTTGAATCAATCACAATGGATGATATAAAAAATTATTACGATAAATACTTCTCTTCTGCAGTTGCAAAAATTATGGTTGTTGGAGATGTTGATAAAAATAATGCCGTAGAAGTTTTCAATTCACTTAACGGATGGCAAGCTAAAGAAGTTAAATTTCCCGATGTTAAAATTACAGCGCAACCAAAGCCCGGAATTTATTTTGTTGATGTTCCTAAAGCAGTTCAATCTGAGTTCCGTGTTGGTCATTTAGCAGTGCCTTATAATGATCCTGATTATTACAAAACCGTAGTAATGAACTTCCGGTTCGGCGGAGACTTCAACAGTATTATTAATATGATTTTGCGCGAAGAGAAAGGATTTACATATGGCGCCCGATCAGGTTTCAGTGGCTCTCTGTATCCTGGTACATTTACTGCTCAAGCACCTGTTCAGTCAAATTCAACTTTTGAAACGGCTTCTATCATTCGCGATGAAATTAATAAGTACCGTCAAGGCATTAGCGAAGAGGATTTAAATAATGTTAAAAGTACATTGCTAAAAGGAAATGCACTAAGGTTCGAAACTCTTCAGGCGCTATCCGCTATGCTTAGCCCGGTTGTTTTATACGATCTTCCGTTTAATTATATAAAAGAGAGAGAAAAATTTGTTCAGAAGTTAACTACCGATGAACATAAAGCGCTATCTCAAAAATATCTGCAGCCGGATAAAATGGTTTACGTGATTGTTGGCGACAAAACTACACAATTCGATAAATTGAAAGAACTTGGTCTGGGCGATCCTGTGCAGGTTGATAAAAACGGTGATCCGGTAAAATAGTATAGTAACACCTATCTGTATTCTAACAAGGCAAGTTCAGGTAAACGGACTTGCCTTATTTTTTACCCCGGATAAAAAATTTTCTTGAATCCTTTCTCTTTTAATCGCATCAAATCTTCACAAAATAAAATGGAGAAAACATGGGTAATATTATAGAAGGAACAGACTTTAATTTTCAGAATGAAGTATTAAAATCCGATCTGCCGGTACTTGTAGATTTCTGGGCGCCGTGGTGCGGTCCTTGCAGAATGGTTGCACCTGTTGTTGAAGAGATTGCTGGTGATTTAGCGGGTAAATTAAAAGTCGTTAAAGTAAATACAGATGAAAATTACGGGGTTGCTTCACAGTATGGTATTATGAGTATTCCAACTCTCGGCATATTCAAGAACGGTAAACTTGTTGATGCGGTAATTGGTGCGGTTCCAAAACAACATCTTGTTTCCAAAATAAAACCATACATTGATAACGTTAACTAATCATAAAAATAAAAAGAGGCTGCCTTTTATGTTAAAAAGCAAATCCTCATTTTCAATAGTTGAGCTGAGAGTAAAAACTCTTAGCTCTTTTTTTTATCTTTGAAAAGTGTTAATCAACTCAATCACTCTTTTATCAGCAGTCATACGCATTCATTCCATTGAGTAGCTGCAAGATCATTATTAGAATATAATTGTTGTGGCTTGCAATCTCAAAAAAGCGGACAGTTCTTAACGCCGCAGACAGCCTAATGCAATTAGCCACAGATATAAATTATTGTTTGATTAACCTTTCGCCTATCCAACAACGCTTATTACATACCGTTGTTTATTCCTTAATACAAATCTGATTCTATTAAGTAATTTTCGGGCAATTTTTATAATGGCTTTTTGTGCAATCATTTTTTTCTTATAATCACTATAAGCTATCATTAATGCCGGGTCTTTTCTTACAGCAACCCAAGATGCTTCTATTAATAAATATCTTATATGCCCTTTGCCTCGTTTCGTCATTTTTCCGTTATATATTTTATCTGCACTGGAGTGTTCTCCGGGGGATAGTCCAATATAGCTTGCTAGTTCATCTAAGTTTTTGAAACGATTAATTGACAATAAGCAGCACATCGGTAACAGAAAATGAGCAAGAGATCGTGCACAGTTAGTGGTACTGAATTAGCAAACATCGTATACATTTCCTAGTAAAGGAGAAAATAGTTCACTTGCCGTCCTAAAACAAGAAGAGGATGGCAATGAAAGAAAATAAGTTTACAAAAGAGCAATTACGAATAAAGGCCGTAGAGCTCTATAACAACAAATGGAAAGTATCTGCAATCTGTAAGACGCTAAATTGCTCAAGAAGGTGGTTTTATAAATGGTTAATACGAAATCAAAGTAATGATGCGCAATGGTATATAGAAAAATCTCGAAAACCAAATACCAGCGAAAAGAAAATTGATTTACAAACGGAACAATTAATAATCGAGACACGCAAACAATTAATGGCAACACCTTTTATGCAATGTAGCTCTTGAGAATCAAGAATAGAGCAATGTTTGCAATAGTTTAATCCGCTTTTGGAAGACTGCCGGCATACCGGATTACTTACAGATGGATAATGATTTAGCATTCTGGGGCAGCTTAAA
>JAGVBL010000255.1 GCA_020059785.1 Ignavibacteriales bacterium
ACTAGAAAATGTATACGATGTTTACTAATTCATTACTGCTAACTGTCTACGATCTCTTGCTTTTTTTGTGTACACGATGTTATGCTTATTGTCAGCTAAGAGCTAATACCTTATAAACTATTTTTTTTTGCTTTTATAGTCGTCAATGTTTTTAAGTTCGTCAATGTGTTTGTCGTACCAGTAAGTTCCCGCAAACTTATGATTGATTTCTACAATCTCGGGTTTTTGTTCAAGTAATCTTAAAATATCATTCAGACCGAAATCGGGATTCTGAGGATATAGTTCTTCAAAGACACTTTTAATGAAGAAATAATCCTCCTCATAATCAATCGTGAATCGAAGCGAGGTAGACAAATCGAGACCGGTTTCCCATTCAACGTTTCCGATGCTGAACGAATCGTTATGTTCCCACATGAACGGAGTAGTATGCTCCCGTTCAAAATCTTTTGTAGCATCTCGCCATGCATATTCCAGGGACTGGAACGAAAAAATTTCTACATCGTTACCGTCCGGATATGTAGCCGGATGGAGGTTGCTGACGTAATCATATTCCTCATTATCAATGTAGTAGCGGATTACGCGGTCTATAATTTTGTGATCAATAAGCGGGCAGTCCGATGGAATTTTTACAATTGCATCGGCACTGAATAATTTAGCAACCTGGTAATGACGATCAAGCAAATCTGTTAAATGACCCCGGTAGCAATTAACATTTACTTGCGAACATAATTCTTCTATCTTATCGTCCTCGCTATTTGTTGAAGTAGCAATTACAAGTGTACCGATTAAATTGGCTTTCAATACTCTTTCAATCATCTGAACAAGAAGCGGTTTACCAAGAACAGGAAGCATCACTTTACCCGGTAATCGGGTTGATGAAATTCTTGCTTGTATTACCGTTACAATGTTCATTATACAGCCCTTAAACTGTATTTGTCAATCATTTCGTCTATAGATGTGTTGGGAGATTCAAGTAAGTGAAGACCAATTCTGGCAATTCTATCTGCCGATGTTCCGTTATTCTGCAGTGGTAAAAGTCTTTTCAGCTCATCAAGATCAAAATAGGAATGAACTTCCTTGCCAAGAATTAATCCAACAAAAGAAGTTGAAGAATATTGAGTAATTAGAACATCGCTGTTTGCAATCATATGATTTGTATTACCGCCCGAAAAAATTAGTGAACCGGGCGCATATTTATTAATTTCTTTTGTTGCTCTATCAACTTTTTCATTCGGGTGAAGCTTGAAGATCAATTGTTTTCCCTTTGCAATTCTTACACAATCTTTAATAAACTTTATCCGTCTTTCGAACTTAAAAGTTTCTCTAGCATCGGAAGTGCAGACAAGAACATAGTTGCGGTGTGGAAAATCATTACTCAAATATTGTTTAAGGTTGTCAAAGTTCGGAATACCTGTTACAATTATTTTCTCCGGTTTAACACCTTTGCGGTTAATAAAAAAATCTTTGTAACCGTAAGATGCAACGCAAAATATATCATACAGATGTGACATTCCCATTGTAGATGTACTTGCCAGCCATCGTGGAAGATTAAGATATTTGACAAGGAAGAACATCAAATTCTCCGGATCTGTCATTCCTTCCTGTACAAGTATTACTTTTTTATTTCTGATATTCTTTGGGTATATCAGGTCGGCACATGTGTAAACGAGATCGTAATCATGTTTAAGACCGCGGTAATCGATTTCAAGGTTATTATCCTTCAAATATTTTTCTGTGGCTCTTCTAAATGGTCCGTTAAGAATTGAAAAATTAAGATAACCTTTACTTACTACGTAATTAATAAATCCGTCTGCATAATAAGGAGTAAAACAGCAATCATAATCCTGGAAATGCCGGGAAATCTGATGCATCATTGAGGTCTGGTTTAATGAACCGCATATAAACAGGATTTTTTTCTTTGCCATTTTTACCCGAATTCTTTTGTTTACTAAATTAAGAAAAAGTTATGCTCAAAACTTCAAAGAAATTTAAATTCCCGGTTAAATAATTGTTAAGAAAAATTTAAAAGTCAATTCAGTTCTTAATACTAACTTAACATTAAGTTCACATTCTCTTAATATTCTGTTTGTATGTTGGAATATCCTTTTATTCTTTTTTTATGAAAATAGCACATTTATCCGACTTACATATTTGCTTTAACTACAAACGTAATAATCTTTCCCAGATAAAAAGATTGATTAAACAAATAGCATCATCCGGGGTGGATCATCTTGTTGTTACCGGTGATATTTCTGATAATTCAAGGGAAGAAGATTTTATCTGGTTTAGAAAGATCTTAAAAGAAAATGATTTGTTGTCTTCCAGCAGAACTTCAATTGTTATAGGTAATCATGATATTTTCGGCGGGGTTCAAACCGCATCTGATATTATTGATTTCCCTTCAAGGTGTGTTGGCGTAGATTTTAAAGATAAAGTAAGAAAGTTTGTTAATTACTATGAAGAACTTTTTGAGAATACTTTTTCTCCTTCTAACAAGTCAGTTTTTCCTTATGTAAAGGATCTGGGAGAGGTTGCAATTATTGGCATTAATTCGGTAGATAAATATTCCAAATTAAGAAATCCCTTTGCATCTAACGGTTATGTATCAAAAGAACAGATTAGTGAAATTCAGAAAATATTTGATCTGCAAAAATTAGCCGACAAAATAAAACTGGTTTTAATACATCATCATTTTTATAAGAACAATATTTCATCAAAGAGTTCTGAACATGCTATATGGAGCCGGCTGGAAGATTTTACAATGAAACTCAGAAGAAAAAAACGGCTGATGAAATTATTTGTTAAGAATAATGTTGAGCTGGTTCTGCACGGACATAGCCATGAAGTAAAAAAATATTCACGGCAAGGAATAAAGTTTATTAATGCGGGTGCTTCAGTTGATGGAGAAAATCAATCAACACCGGGATATTTTCTAATTGATTCCTCAGCAAATGAAATTAAAACTGGATTCAAAAATCTAGACGACAGGATTCAGGTTCATACAAAATCGGGATTAAATGAAGCTTACTCACCTCAGCTTTCAAATTAAGTTATAATAACCTCTTATCTTTAATTTCTCATTGCAAAACAGGAATTTTCCAATTTTGATAACACACTTACAAGATCGCTTCAAACTCGCAATTTAGCATTCAAAAAACACTATTTAATCGATCTTGCCTACAATTATTCTCATGTTTTTGGAAATTCCTTGGCACAGATTATGTCCTTAATTGGTTCTATTTTAGAACTGGAGAATCTAAGTGATATTGATGAATCATACAAAAACTTTTAGAGGTGGCATTCATCCGCATGAACAAAAAGAACTAACAGAAAATCGTTCTTTTGAAGTGATGCCGAGACCCAAACAAATAATAATTCCTTTAACCCAACACCTTGGTAAGCCGGCTAAGCCGATTGTAAAGAAGGGAAGCGAGGTAAAAGCCGGTGAAATAATTGCCGAACAGGATGGATTCATTTCGGCTGGAATTCATAGTCCGGTTTCAGGAAAAGTATCTAAGATAACTGTCGGTTCTACTGTTACGGGTTTTCCTAAGGATGCGATTGTAATTGAATCCAAGGATGCAAATGATATTGTTTTAATGCCTTCGCTCGATCCGGAAAAAGTGTCTGCAGAAGAAATACGTGAACGTGTTAAACTTGCCGGAATTGTTGGTCAGGGCGGAGCTGCGTTTCCAACATATGTTAAACTTTCTCCTCCTAACGATAAAAAGATTGAGATTGTGATACTTAACGGATGCGAATGTGAACCTTACCTTACACGCGATTATCGTTATATGGTTGAAAGAACCACCGACTTAATAACCGGTCTCCGTTTAATTATGAAAGCTGTGGGAGTTAATAAAGGTGCGATAGGAATTGAAAACAATAAACCTGAAGCAATTAATAAATTAAAAGAAGCTGTAAAAAACAGCCCTGATATTTCTATAGAAGTTCTTGAAACAAAATATCCTCAGGGTGCAGAAAAAATGTTGATAAAGGCGGTTACGGGAAAAGAGGTTCCTCCGGGTAAACTTCCTTTTGACGTTGGCGCGGTAATTCAAAACATTGGAACAGCTATTGCAATTTATGACGCGGTTGTTAAAGGCGAACCTCAGTTAACGGCAGCATTAACTGTTTCGGGGTTAGGTGTTAATCAACCTAAAAATCTAATTGTCCGGGTTGGAACTCCGCTTGCCGACATACTGGATTTTTGTGGAGGCGTTAAAGAAAATGCTGTTAAAGTTGTTGTAGGCGGACCGATGATGGGTGTAGCTCAATACGATTTTTCCGCCCCTGTTATGAAAGCTACATCGGGAATTTTAGTTTTAACTGAAGAAGAGATTAATGATCACGAAGAAACACCGTGTTTAAGATGCGGTAAATGCGTTGATGTTTGTCCTCTCAATTTAATTCCTACAAAACTTGCACGACTTTCATCACTGGAAAAATTTGAAGAAGCAGAACAACTTAGCATAACTGTTTGTATGGAATGCGGAACATGTACTTATACATGCCCGGCAAATCTTCCGCTTGTTCAATGGATACGATTTGGAAAGCAGAGAGTTATGGCGCTTCAGAGGGAAAGAGAATCGGCATAAATAATATTTTTTGAAATATCCGGTTTAAATTAAAGGACAAATAATAAATACTATGGAAACAACTACTGCTAATCCTACTTACAAATTAGAACTCACAAGTTCGCCGCATGTTCATTCGCGCTGGTCTACAAAGCAAGCGATGTGGTTTGTTGTAATTGCATTAATACCGGCTTTGATTTCTGCTGTTATATTCTTTGGACCGTATCAATTATTGATAGTATTAACAAGCATTGTGTTTTGCATCGGAACAGAATTTCTTATTAAGAAAATAAGAAAGAGAAAAGTAACCGTTACTGATGGAAGCGCCGTAATTACCGGTCTGCTACTTGGATTAATATTACCACCAAATTTTTCACTTTCATCAACCGCAATCGGTGCTGTTTTTGCAATTGCTGTGGGTAAAGAAATATTCGGCGGACTAGGTTACAACATTTTTAATCCGGCTCTGGTTGGAAGAGCATTTTTACAAGCAGCTTTTCCGGTTGCAATAACAACATGGACAAAACCAAATTTTGCAGTTGATACAGTTACAAGCGCTACCCCGCTTGCTGCTTACAAATTCGATAAAGTGTTTACAAGTGTTCAGCCGATGTTCTTCGGAAACATCGGAGGTTCATTAGGAGAAACATCGGCATTGGCAATTTTAATCGGCGGTATTTTCCTTATTGCTGTAGGTGTTGTTAATTACCGTGTTCCGCTTGCAATGATTTTAGGAATGATACTCTTTGCCGGTATTTTCTGGGGTATCGATCCTGTAAAATATCCTAATCCGCTATTTCAGATTTTTGCCGGCGGATTTTTATTCGGAACATTTTTTATGGCAACCGATTGGGTAACATCTCCAATTACATCAAAAGGAATGTGGATCTTCGGTTTAGGAATTGCACTTCTTGTTGTTGTAATCAGAATTTTTGGCGGATTACCGGAAGGCGTTATGTATGCAATTCTGATTATGAATTCTGTTGTGCCGATTATTAATCGTTATACTTACCCAAAAATATTTGGGGAGGCAAAATGAAAAAAGTAATTCACATGATTGCTACACTTACAATTATTGGTATTGTTGCCGGAGGATTGTTGTCGGAAGTTAATAACTGGGCTTACCCTTTGATTGTTGCCAATCAAAAAG
>JAGVBL010000280.1 GCA_020059785.1 Ignavibacteriales bacterium
TTGCCGGGTATTTGTTCGAAAAAGAATTTTCAACCGAATCTCTTACAATAGTAGATTTAGATTCTCCGGCAGCAATTATAATTGCAGTTGCGTCAGGGTTATAAGTAATTGTATTTAGACCGATAGTAATAGTTAGAATAGACCGTGCTACTTCCATTCCTCCAAGATCAACAGATGCTGCCGCCTGGGTTTCGTAATTAGTTTGTGTAAATCGTGTTGTTGAAAAGTGATCGCTCCCCTGAACATTAAAACCGATATGCCCGTCGGGACCAATTCCACCAAGAAAAAATCCGATTCCACCAAGTTCACGAATTTTTCTTTCGTAATTTGTGCAGAACTCATCAACTAATTCAATAGTAATTTTCTGAAGTCTTTCTAACCGGCTGTTAGGCCAACGAGTGCGTAAAGAAAGATCTACTACTCGATCCGGGAATATTTTATTAAGGGGCAAGCCTTCTGCAGTTCCAATTTCATTCACATTAATTAATAATGCTTTCTCCGGATTCAGCTTGAGATTACTAAAATAGAATTTCTGAAGGAAGTAATAAAAACTATTATGTTGTGTTGAATCGATAGGGTAAAATTCATCTATCTGAACAAAGTGAAGGCTTTGCATATCGGGTTTTACTGAACAATCAATTCCAATTTCATCAAGTTCCTTTTTAACTTTCTTATCGTTCCAGTTATTGAGGTAATAAGTAATCATAGAAATAAAGTGTTCTGGCGTTTTTCCGGTAGGAAGAGAAATTACTCCGCCGGGATTTTTCTGAACCCATTCAATAAACCGGAGTGCGGTAAGTCGTCCTAATTCATAAAAATTCTGTGTCTGTATTACCGGAATTTTTTCGACCGGTTCGTAAATAAATTCTTTACCTGATAAATTCAAAAAGTATTTTTCTACAAGTGATAAATAATTTTGTTCGAGATCATGATACATTTTAGTCGCCGGATAATTATTACAAGTGCAATTTAAGGTTAATACGGGAATTTATTTTCTAAAAAATCTTTTACAATCAGAATATCACTTTTACTCGATAAATCCGGTACATTTTCATTTAACCGTAATGTAAAAACCGATTGTGGATTTTTTTCAATCATCAATTTTACTGTAGTTGGAATTTCCTTTTCCTTTCTTGATTGATTTTCTGGAGTAATTTCCAAAAACGGAAATATCATGTCATAGTCGAATCTGAAGATGTTCATACTAACGCCAACAAATCCATCAATCGTCTTCTGCATTTCAATAATTTCTGCGGATGGTTTTTCAATTATGTCTATCAGAAAATTATTTCCGTCCTTTTTCGTAATTGAAAACTTGCCGATCCGTTCATCATCAAATCCTAAACCTTTGCTGTCATAATCAATCATTGAATTTGGATGATGGCATTCAAGCAGTAATTTAAGTGCATTAACAGAGTAAAGGTTATCGCTATTGCACATTGTAAATTTCATTCCACACCAATCGGTTCTTTTTAGTAATGCCCTGTAAAGTGCATCTGCTGTTCCCAGCGGTTTTTCTCTTCCGGGAGGAATTGGCTGAATTGCAAAATCGAATGAAAGGTTTTCAAATCCTACTATATTTTTTTTATCACTGTAATAATTGATAATGGAATTGTCCCTTTCATTTACTACAATTACAACATCCTTATAGCCGGCATTTTGAACATTAATAAGAAGGTAATCTAAAAAAGGTCGGTCATCGGAACCGATACGGATCATCGATTTGGATTTTTCATTCGAATCATTCATCAGTTTCTGCTCAAGCATTACATTCGAATCGTTCTTTTTCATTCGCGAAGAAATTCCACCGGCAAGAATTACAATACGCGGCATTAATTTTCTACTCCGTTTAATTCAACCTTCGTCCCCTTGTCCACAAATACGATATAAGAATCAGGTGCAATAACTTTAACTGCGTTTAAAACTTTTTCAGGATTATCGGGTGCATATGCGAACATGCATCCCCCGCCGCCGGATCCGTTTATTTTACATCCGAAAGCACCGGCATCTAACGCTGCATTAATCATTCTATCGATTTTATCTGTAGATATTTTTAAGTAATCGCGCAAAACATCCTGATGTTTATTTAACAATTTACCGAGTTCATTCCTTTCATAATTTTTATCTCTCAATAACTTATGCGCTTTTTCAGTTATGTTCTTATTTATAATTGTTCCTTCGAGTAATCTAAACTCTTCTTCAGTAAGATTACTTTCATATTTAGCAAGCGATTCAAGTTTCGTATTGTATAAACTAAATCCGGGATAAATCTTCTCAAGTTTGTTTATAATATTCAAGACACCGTGTTTAACTCTCGCCAGAATATTTTTAGTATTCTTTGGTTCTTCAGAATTTCCGAGTATAAAGGGACCGGGTCTGGAATTTAACTCTTCAATTTTTATTGATGGGTAAGTACTTAAATAAATTACGCCGCCAATGGAAGTTGAAAAATGATCCATCATACCGCCGGGTTCACCAAACTCCATAACTTCTGCTGAATGAGCATATTCAGCTATTTCAAAATTGCTAAGTGATTTTTTCTGATCACTCATTAATGCTAAAAAATTGATCCAGCTGACTACAAGAGCTGACGAACTGGAAGTACCGGTATTAATCGGGATATCACCTTTAACGACACATTCAATGCCGGAAGAAAATGTAAATCCATTTCGAACCAATACGTTAAATGAACTTCTTAAATAATCTCTTTCTCTTAAGTATGGAATCTTTCCGGCTATTGCAAATTCTTCATAATCATTTATATCCGGTAGATTTATAGAAATAATTCTGTTGGAATTTCTAACTCCTTCAATAGAAACTCTTTTAGAAATTGCAGCAGCAATAACAGGTAATTTCAAATAATCCTGATGTTCACCGAAAAGACAGATTCTTCCAGGAGTTGAGACTTTCAATTTTTTATCAATTGCTTGCAATAATCTTCCATTTATTAAGAAATATTCTTCACCTTACAATACCAGTCGCTCGATTTTTCCAGCATAACATTTATTCTCTTAACCAGTTCGTGCGGATCTTCTAAATTACCTTCCTGTAAAAGCGAAGATTCATATAGCTGCTCTGTTACCTGTTGAATAAATTCATCATCCACATTTGTTTTATATACCTTCAAAAGATTTCTGATTAGTGAATGATTCTGATTTATTTCCATTATCCGTTTCTGAGTTTCTACATTTTGATTTGCCATCTTAAGAATTTTCTGCATTGCAGCAGACATTTCATCACCTTCCGAAACCAAACATGATGGACTATCAACAAGTCGCTTTGAAAGACGGACTTCAACAACTTTATCACCAAGAATTAATTTCATTTTGGAAAGCAGACTGCTCAAATGCTTTTCATCATCACGTGATAATTCATCAACTTTATTATCAGCTACCTGTGAATCCTTAATCTTCTCAAGCTTCTTTAAGTCGGCATTTAATACCGATTTGAATTCGTAGTCTTTGTATTTTCTAATAGATGATACAACAAACTCATCAATCGGATCGAACATAAAAAGAACTTCAAGACCTTTCTTCTTAAAAATTTCGAGATGTGGATCGGACAGAATAGAATCTCTGTTTGGTCCGCTTAAGTAGAAAATTTCTTTTTGGTCTTCCTTAAACCGCGTTACATAATCTGCTAAAGAAATTAATTCATCTTTATCGTTACATGTGGATGAGTTAAACCGAAGCAGCTCAGAATATTTTTCGTGATTAATAAAATCGCTATAACCAAGTTTGAAAACACGGTTATGTTCTTTCCAGAATTTTTCGTAACCGTCCTTATCATTTTTAGCTTTATCGGTAAGATGCGAAAGAACGGTAGAAGTAACACTTGAAGAAATTTTTGAGAAGACAACATTTTCCTGTAAAGTTTCCCGCGAAATATTAAGCGGTAAATCTTCCGAATCTACAACTCCTTTTACAAAGCTGAGGTATTCAGGTAATAAATCCTTGTTTTTATGTTGAATTAATACGCGGCGGACATACAGATCGAGCCCGTAATTCTCCCTGTCCATCCAGAAGTATTCGAAACTTTTTGATGGAATAAAAAGAAGAGCATTGAATTGAATTGGAGCGTCGACCGATTTATGAATAATATCCATCGGTTCATTATTATCGTAAGTAAGAAATTTATAAAACTCTGTATACTTTTCTTTTGTAACCGAACTTTTGGGTTCGCGCCATATAGCAGAAATTGTATTTATTTTTTCTTTGCCTATAAAAATAGGGAATGAAATAAAACTTGAATGTTTCTTAATAGTCTGCTCAAGCCTCCACTTCTCAGCAAATTCAGAAGCATCATCTTTAAGGAGAATTTCTATTTGAGTTCCTCTTTTAATTTTATCGCTTAGTTCCGAAATTTCATAGTCGCCCAATCCATCGGATTTCCATTCAATAGCAGGTTCATCTTTCTTAAAGGACTTAGTTCTAATTATTACTTCTTTAGCAACCATAAAAACAGAATAGAAACCGACTCCGAATCTTCCGATTATATTATTGGCGTAGTCTTTAGCTTCGGAAACGAGCTTAACAAATTCTTCAGTACCGGATTTTGCGATTGTACCGATATTTGTAATAACTTCATCGCGAGTCATACCAATTCCGGTATCGGTAATTGTTAATATCTTTTTCTTATCATCGAACTCGATTTTTATTTCTAACTGAAGGTCGTTATCTGCAATATCTGTTCCTTTGTTCGATTCAAAACGGATTTTATCAAGTGCGTCCGAAGCATTTGAAATTAATTCGCGTAAGAAAATTTCGCGACTTGTATATAACGAGTGGACTAAAATGTCTAAAAGCTTTTTAACTTCTGCTTTAAACTCGTATTTGGTTGAATGAGTTTTTTCTGTCATTTTTTCTCCCTCCAGGTTTTAATATTCATCAAATAGAAATATGGTAAGCTATTGGAAACTATTTTAAAACGTCATAAAGTTTTTTAATTGCATTAGAAACATTATCTGCTCCCATCTTATCAACTTTTCTATCATACGTCATAAGTCCGTTTACTTCAATCTCAACATCGGTAGTTTGTGTATAAATTGCAGCTGAAAGACCTTTCAAAATTAATCCGGGAAATTTTTCAATTAATGATAGGAATGCGTTTCTTAATTCATCTGTATTGTTAAAGCTCCTGTATCCCCAGTTATCTTTCTCTTTCCATGTATGATTTTCAATAGGAAGTCCTAAACCACCGAACTCACCGAGAGCAAGAGCGCGATTATCATCTTTATAATCCGGCATAGAAGGACCGGGGTAGTCGTGTTTATCCAGAATATCACCTGCACCATAAAAGTCGCTCCATCCGCTTGGTCCATCTACCAACCGGTATGGATCGTAATGTTTAATCCAGTTGCATATTTGTATGGTGTTGAACTGTCCCCAGCCTTCATTAAAAGGGACCCAGACAATAATCGATTGAAAATTGTAGAGCTGATCAATAATATTTTTTAATTCCTTTTCGAATTGATATTCCGACTGAGCGGTTCGTTTAATCTCGTTATTATCACCCGATGATGCGTATCCGTCTCCGCTCGGCATATCCTGCCAAACAAGCATTCCCAAACGGTCGCAATGGTAATAATATCTTGCCGGTTCAACTTTAACATGTTTACGGATCAAATTAAAGCCATACTGCTTCAGTTTTTCAATGTCATAATAAAGAGCTTCATCGGATGGAGCTGTGTAAAGCCCATCCGGCCACCATCCCTGGTCTAAAGTACCAAATTGAAATAAAAATTTATTGTTGAGCATTATTCGAGGAACACCTTTGGAATCTTTTGAAACAGAAATTTTTCGCATTGCAAAGTATGATGTTATCTCATCAAGTAATTCATTTTTCCTTAGTAGCCGAACTTTCAGGTCGTATAAAAAAGGATTTGAAGGTGACCAGAGTTTAGGATTTTGAATTTCAACAGTAATTAAATCGCTGTAATAATATTTCTCACGGTATATTTCTTTTGAACAATCGTAAGCAATAACCTCAACTTCAACTTCATCTTCGCTTTGAATCCCATCATAGTCGAAATTGATCCATAATTTTTTATCGTCAATATCAGGAATCAGTTTTATGTTTTTTATGTATGACTGGTTTACCGGTTCAATCCATACCGTCTGCCAGATTCCGGTAACAGCAGTGTACCAGATTCCTCCTGGTTTATTAACCTGTTTACCGCGCGGTTGAAATCCATCATTGGTTGGATCCCATACCGAAATTAATATTTCCTGTTCAGGTGAATCATTCAGATAATCCGTAATATCAAAGCTGAATGAATCGTATCCACCCTGATGTAGACCGACAAATTTTTTATTAATATAAATATTAGTTTCCCAATCAACAGCACCGAAGTGAAGAATTATCCGTTTATCTTTCCAATCAACCGGTAATTGAAAATTTGTTTTGTACCAGAGTATATTTTCCTTGCCAACCGGTTTGCCTACTCCGGATAATGAGGATTCAATTGGAAACGGGACAAGAATGCTACCGGAGAAATGTTCAGGTAATCCTAAATGTTTTGGACGAATTACAAAATTCCATATTCCATTCAGGTTCTTCCACTCTTTTCTTATCAGTTGAGGGCGGGGGTATTCCTGTAATACATTATCGGGAGTTAGTGATTCTCCCCATTTAGTTATTATTGGAACCTTTGCTGGTTTCCAATTCTGACCTATAATTAAAATATGACAGCAAAAAAAA
>JAGVBL010000349.1 GCA_020059785.1 Ignavibacteriales bacterium
AATTGGGTGACGAGCTGCTCGGTTAGGTTTATTCTGTTGTGTTTATTAATAAACTCTTCATTTGGTATTGGAAGCTCATTCTTAATAAACAGATTGTGAATCTCGATCAATTTTTGTTTAATCTGCTCAATATCATCAGGTGGAGTAATAAAAGATGCACCGTATTCCTGAAGAGCATTCTTAGCAACACCTTCGGGAACCGAGCCAAGGATTGGCTTTCTTGATCCGAAATACTCAAATAATTTGCTAGTAGAAATAGTATCGGAGTTTTGTGAATTTCCGATCATCATCCAAAGAACATCACTTTGCCTAATCCGTTTAACAGCTTCAATATGTTCTAAATAACCTACCTCGTTTACTGAATCTGTTAATCCTAATTCACTTATTAATTTTTTATTTTCTTTTCTTAATAAGCCGATAAATTCAATCTGATATTTTGCACTAATGTCCGGTCTTTCAACGGATAATTGTTTAAATGCCTTCAACAAATAAACCGGTGTAACACTTTCATAAAATATTCCTGAGTAGGTTAATTTAATTTTACCTGTTGGATTTTGTTTTGATAAATCAACTTCAAAATCAGCCGGATCAAATCCATGTGGAATAATTACTATTTCATTGAAATTGAGGAAATTATATGTCGTTAAGAGTTTTTCTTTTATTCTCCGGTTAATTACAATAATTTTATCCGAATTGTGTAAAGAACCATACTCCATTTTTTTGTGCTTAATACGATGCCATGGAGTAGGATAAAATGCAAAATGATTACCAAGCCACAAATCGCGATAATCAACAAAAAGAGGAATTTGAAATTCCTGTTTCAACTTTGCAGCATAAACAAAACTTGAGTAAGGAGGAATAGTAACATAGATTATATCGAAGCGTTCATTTTTAAGTACTTCTCTTGCTTTCTGATAAGCTCTTTTTGCCCAAGATTTTTTGTTATCGGGTATAAAGAATGATTTAGAAAAGTTAGAATATAATTTTCTAACAAATTCCTTTGGCATGTTAACAGTACCATATTTTTTACCGATAATTGAATTCGGATCATATGCTTCGGTTCGAATAATTTTTACTCCGGCTTCTTCCGCCTCTTTCAACAAACTAAAGTCGTGTGCAAAGTAAGCAATATTTCCAGCAGTAATAACGGTAGGTTCCCAATTAAACCGGGGCATATACTTAGTAAATTTTAATGTGCGTTGAACACCGCTTAAACCCATCGGAGGATAATAATAAGCAAGTACGAGAACTTTGAACATAGTTAACTCTTTTACTGTAAAGGGAATAATAGCTTAATTATAATTTTTGAACAATCTGATAGTTTGGAGCTTCTTCTGTTAGCATAATATCGTGCGGATGACTTTCCCTTAAACCGGCAGAAGAAATCTTCACAAATTTTGTTTTGGTCTGAAGCTCTTTAATATTTTTTGCACCACAATAGCCCATAGCAGCTCTTAATCCACCTACAAACTGATAAATTGTTTCTGATAAAGGTCCTTTATAAGGAACTCTTCCTTCAACACCTTCAGGAACAAGTTTTTTAATATCATCTTCCATATCCTGGAAATAACGATCGCTGCTTCCCTGTTTCATTGCACCGAGAGAACCCATTCCTCTATAGACTTTAAAGCTTCTTCCTTCGAACAAAACTTTTTCACCAGGTGCTTCATCGCAGCCGGCAAACATACCACCCATCATAACAGTATCAGCACCGGCTGCAATTGCTTTAGCAACATCACCGGTTTGTTTTATTCCGCCATCAGCTATAACCGGAATTCCTTTACCTTTTAACGCAACGGCAACATTAACAATCGATGAAATTTGGGGAACACCCACCCCGGCAATAACTCTTGTAGTACATATAGATCCGGCACCTATTCCAACTTTAACAGCATTAACTCCGCATTCTACTAATTCAAGTGCTGCTTCCTTTGTAACAATGTTACCGGCAATTAATTGAAGATCTTTATATTTTTTTCTGATATTCTTAATTGTGGTTAGAACTCCTGAAGAGTGTCCATGGGCAGTATCTACAATTAAAACGTCTACATGAGAGTGTACGAGTGCTTCCACTCTTTCAAATGTATCTTTTGAAACACCGACAGCCGCGCCTACACGTAACCTTCCGAAATTATCTTTACATGCATCAGGGAATTTCTTCTTCTTCATAATATCTTTATATGTAATCAATCCTTTAAGAATTCCTTTTTTATCTACAACGGGTAATTTTTCAATACGATGTTTATGAAGAATTTTTTCAGCGACTTCAAGGGTAGTTCCAATAGGTGCTGTAATTAAATTATCTTTAGTCATTAATTGACTTACTTTCAGTTTACGGTTCGGTTCAAATCTAAGGTCGCGATTAGTAAGAATTCCAATCAATTTACCACTCTGGTCAACTACAGGAATTCCTGATATATGATATTTACTCATCAATTCTTCAGCTTCATAAATTGTGTGTTCAGGAGAAAGTGTAATCGGTTTTACTATCATCCCGCTTTCAGATCTTTTTACTTTGTCAACTTCATCAGCTTGTTTTTCAATCGACATATTTTTATGAATAATACCAATACCGCCTTGACCAGCCATAGCAATTGCCATGTGAGACTCGGTAACAGTATCCATTGCAGCAGAAAGAAAGGGAATATTTAATTTAATTTCTGCAGTTAATTTAGTTTTAATATCAACCTGACGCGGTAAGATATTTGAGCGTGCGGGAAGTAAAAGGATGTCATCAAATGTCAATCCTTCGAAATCAATTTTATTATTTTTCATAAAAACCTCGTTTAATTACAAAAAAGACCACACAAGGTGGTCTCGATTTTAATCGTTTTTATAAACCGGTCTTACAGTTTTTATAAATTTTACGTCTGCCATAATTAATATGTGTCTAATAGATTAATTAAGAAAAGTATATTCAACAATTTTTCTTATTTGTATCAGGGTGCAAATATTGGTATCAAAAATACTTAAAACATAAATACCTACCAAATCGGTCTACAATTATTCCACTTCATCAATTATTATTTCTTTTAGAACTGATAGAATCAGTTCAGAATCAAATCCCTTGGTATGTAAAAAGTTAAAGATTTTTTGTTTTGATTTTTTTTTATCCTTCTCATTGAAAGTGCGGAATTTCTTCATTGCCAAATTAAGAGCATTCTGATAAGAAGAGTCATTATCAATACTTAAAATCAATTCATCTATTATCTTTCTTTCAATCCCCTTTTTAATCAATTCGGCTTTAATTTTATTTGGTCCGGATTTACCTTTACTTAACTTTTCATCCAGAAACTGCTTTGCAAACTGTTTATCATCAATCAGATTTTGGGATATTAACTCACTAATAGCTTCATCAATCAAATCCACTGGGAATTTTTTTTTAATTAGTTTTAATTTGAGTTCGCGGGAAGAATGGTTCCTAATACCTAAAAACCGGAATGCATAGTTTTTAATTTTATTTAGTTCACTCCGGTTCAGAAGATAATTTATTTTTTCTTCACTTAAATCATCATTTTTACGAATAGCTTCTGCAACAACCACATTATAATCAGCAACAATAACGGAACCGTCTTCGAAAATAATTTCGACACTATTATTCTTCTTTTTAAGCGAAGAAACAATCATTTATTATTTTTTCTTTGATTTAGTATCCGGCTGTTCTTCTTTTAATTGCTTCTGCTCTTCCTTTATAATACCTAAATTAACCTTAACTTCTTTTTCTAAAGAAGCAAACAATTGCTGATCTTCAAGCATTTTTTGTTTCAATTGTTCTCTACCCTGAAATCTATCTTCCTTATAAGTAAACCAGGCACCGCTTTTCTTTAGAATATTATGGTCTGTTGCAATGTCTATTATATCACCAGCTTTGCTAATACCTTCGTTATAAAGTATATCGAACTCAACTTCTTTGAATGGCGGTGCAACTTTACTTTTAACAACTTTAACCTTAGTTCTATTACCGATAACATTATTTCCGTCTTTTATAGCAGCAACTCTTCTAATATCCAAACGGACCGAAGCATAGAACTTAAGAGCATTACCACCCGTAGTAGTTTCCGGATTACCGAACATGATACCGATTTTACTTCTTAGCTGATTTGTAAATATTACACAGGTTTTCGATTTACTGATAGCACCGGTTATTTTACGAAGTGCCTGGGACATCAGTCTAGCTTGCATAGCCATTTGCGGATCGCCCATATCGCCTTCGATTTCGGAACGAGGAACCAAGGCAGCAACAGAATCCACTACAATTACATCAAGGGCATTACTGCGGATTAATGTATCAACAATTTCAAGAGCCTGTTCTCCAAAATCGGGTTGAGATAAGAGTAAATTAGCGGTGTCAACATTCAGACGTTTAGCATAATTAAGATCCATTGCATGTTCAGCGTCAATGAATGCCGCAAGTCCGCCCTTTTTCTGAGCCTCAGCAATAATGTGAAGACATAATGTTGTCTTACCGGAAGATTCGGGTCCATAGATTTCTACAATTCTTCCACGGGGAACACCACCAATTCCAAGGGCAAAATCAAGTGAAAGTGAACCTGTTGAAATTGATTCGACTTCGGCAATTACACCGTTGCCCAATTTCATAATAGTTCCTTTTCCATATTGTTTTTCAATATTGGAAATTGTGTCTTCTAAAATTTTTAGTCTGGCATCTTTTTCCAGTGCCATATTCCCTCCACTATATTTTATAGTAATAAACTTTTTATTGGTTTATAAATAGAACCGCCTTTAGTTAAAATACTCTGGAACATTGTTATTTTATTTCCAATAAACTTTAATTCAGGCAGTCTGTAATTATCAAGTAAATCTACTTCTTTAATTATACTTTCATTTTTAATTCTTAGCATGGTTATATGAGGTTTGAATTTTCGTTTTTCCATTTCAAATCCAAATTCACTGCACAATATATCAATTTCTTTCACAAAATTTTCGAGTTCAAAGTTTTCTTTTAATCCTGCCCATAAAATCCGTTTAACACCATTAGATTTGAAAAATCCGAAATGGTCGAGTTGTAGATCGAATTTCTGATATTTTGTTGATAACTGTTTAATGGACGTGAATATTTTTTCAATATTCTCCTGTTCAGTCTCTCCAAGAAATTTTAATGTAACATGAAGTTTTTCTATACTTTCCCATTTAATTCTTTCGTAAGCTGGAACAAGGTTATTTCTAATCGAAATTATTTCATCAATTATAGCACGGGGTATTTCAAGAGAGATGAATGTTCTAATCATCATAAGAAATGCCTAACAGATTTCTGCGCAACATTTCGAGAGCTGCCTGTGATGCGCGGTCCTTATTAAGAAGCCGATCCTCGCCAAATCTGAATTCTTTGGCAGTACATATTTTATCATCACAGATACCAATATAGACAAGTCCGACAGGTTTGGTAGGTGTTGCTCCGGTTGGTCCCATAATTCCTGTAGTAGCCAGTCCCAAATCCGAACCGCTGATTGATTTGATCCCTTCTGCCATTTGCATAGCCACTTCTAGACTTACAGCACCATTATTAGCAATTGTGTCTTCATTTACTTTAAGTATCTCTACTTTAGCAGCATTACTATAAGCAACAACTCCACGTTCAAAAAACTTGCTGCTTCCTGAAATATTTGTAAGACGATTTGCGATTAAACCACCGGTACAAGATTCCGCAACTGAAAGCTTTAAATTCCTGTCTGTTAACAGCTTAGCTATAATTCCTTCTAATAAATCATCGTTTTTACCAAAAATAAACTTTCCGACTAAGCTTCTAATTTTTTGTTCAATATCTTCTAATTTATTTAATGCCGATTGATCCGTATCTGATTGAGTGGTTATTCGCATTTTAACGCCGAATTGACTTGGTAAAAATGCCAAACTTGCTCCGCCTAATAATTGTTCAAGGTTCCCGAGTCTATCATATAAAATCGATTCAGGAATACCAGTTGTTAATAAATTTATTGTTCGTTTAAAAATCTGTCGCTCACCAATCCGTTCTTCAAGATTAGGTAAAACAAAGTTTTCCATCATACCTTTCATTTCATACGGAACACCGGGCATAACAATAAAAATCCTTTTATTCTTCTCAATCCAGAAACCCGGAGCTGTTCCCCTACTGTTTCTAATTGGAGCTGCAATTTTCGGTATCAATGCCTGACCTTCATTAGTTTTAGTAAGCTGTCTTCCCCTTACTTCAAAGAATCTTTTAATGTCGGAAAGTACTTCTTCACTTTGAATTAATTCCGTCTTGAAGAACTCAACAACACATTTACGTGTGACATCATCATGTGTTGGACCTAAACCACCGGTAACCACAATAATGTCATTATGCTCATAAGCTTTTTTAAACTCATTTTTGATATCAGATTCATTATCATGCACAACACACGAAAATGAAACATCGATTTGCAGATCAGTTAATTTCGATCCGATAAATGCTGCATTAGTATTCAAAGTCTGACCGATAAGTATTTCATCGCCTATTGTAATGATTTCTGCTTTCATAATTAAATCACTCTACTATGTTAACCGATTAATGATATGAATTGTTAATTGAACGATTATAAACGAATAAAGACCTGATACAACATCATCAAGAATAACTCCCCAGCCACCCTTAATAGATTCAAGTTGTTTAGCCGGAAATGGTTTATAAATATCCATCAATCTCCAGAGAACAAATGCAGGTAATATTACCCAGATTTTTTTAGGAATGAATAGCATTGTAATCCAGGTGCCGATAAATTCATCGAAAGTATATTGAGAAGGATCTTTTCCATAAATATTTTCGAATTTGGTTGCAATGGGTACACCTGTTACAATTGATACCGAAATTAAGAACATTAAAAATGTTGGGTTTTCAAAACCGGGTATTAAAAATAAAAGCAAAGCCAGAACACTTGCAAAAGTTCCGCTGGCTTTAGGAATATATCCGGTGTAGAACCCAGAACCTATTATTTTCTCAATTAGATTTATTTTCAAGATGGAATAGTTTTTTAATGAGCATTCTATTTGTTGTTAAATATGTTATACCGGTAACTAATGTAAAAAGTGTGATTGTTAACATAGTAAAATAAATTAAGTCGGCATTTAGCAATTTCTTCAATAAATCAGGACTTAATTTATATATCCATTCAACCTTATTTGCGGAATAAACAACAAGTAAATAATAAAGAAAGAACATCTGGAAAAATGTTTTCAATTTAGCAGAATAGCTGGTTGAGAAAGGAATTTTTCTATGGTCTGCAAATATTCTTAGTGAAGTAACTATTATATCCCGTAAAATAATTAGCAAAACCATCCAGAGAGGAAGAATATTCAAAATTACAAATGCAAAAAAAGCAGTTGAAGTAAGAATTTTATCGGCAAGAGGATCGAGAAATTTTCCCCATTCGGTAATGTAATTGAATTTCCGTGCGAGCCATCCGTCGTACCAATCAGTTATAGCCGCGATTATAAATACACCTATCGATATTTGAACGAGTAGAGGATCATCCGATAAGAATAGAACAAAAAAAACAGGTGTTAATATAATCCTTAATACAGTAAGTTGATTTGGGAGTATCATTATCTGCGACTTTAACTAGTAGAAATTTTTTTTAAGTAACCGAATTCATAGATACCTGTATTATGACCATCTTTCCAGGTGACACTTACCGCGTAATTACCAATCATATTAACACCCGTTAAGGTCAATTCATCAGAACTGAAGATGGGGAAATATTTATCACCTCTGTTTTCTCTATCCGCTGCACAAAGTGCACAAGGGCAATTATTTCGCAAACTGGATAGTTTAATTCTGCTTTTATCTCCATCGTTCCATTCTATGGCAATAAATTCTTTATCAATAACCTTAATACTTACAGGAAGCATAATTAAATAACTTCTCCTGTAAGCATGTAAAGAGCTTCCTGATATTTTTTGCTTGTATTAATAATTACTTCCACCGGTAAATCAGGTGGTGGTGGTTGTTTATTAAAATTAACCGAAATTAAATAGTCTCTTACATATTGTTTATCGAAACTATTTTGAGAAGTTCCCTTTTTATATTCATCAAGAGGCCAGAAACGTGAAGAATCAGGTGTAAGTAATTCATCTATAAGTATTATTTTACCATTATAGTAGCCGAATTCCATTTTTGTATCTGCAATAATAATTCCTTTGGTAAGTGCATATTCCGCTGCTGACTTGTAAATTTTGATTGTAGTCTGTTTAAGGATATTATAGGTATCGTACCCAACGATTGAAATTGCTTGTTCTTCGGTAATATTTTCATCATGAAGACCAATTTCTGCTTTAGTAGAAGGAGTAAAAATTGGTTCATCGAGTTTTTCAGATTCAACTAATCCTTCCCGTAATTTAATACCACAAATATTCCCAGTCTTTTTATAATCGCTCCAGCCCGAACCAGTGATATAACCTCTAACAATACATTCAAGTGGAATCAGTTCGGCCTTTTTAACGAGCATGGAACGATCTTTAAGCAATTCTTTGAATGGATTACATACTTCAGGGTATTCATCCACATCAACAGAAATTATATGGTTCTCAATAATATCCTTTGTATAATTGAACCAGAAATTAGAGATACGATTCAAT
>JAGVBL010000211.1 GCA_020059785.1 Ignavibacteriales bacterium
TATTCAGTTAAATGAATCTAATGTGACGCTAAAAAAATCCGTCTTCAACAGAAAGATTCAGAGTGATGAAACTCTCCTTTCAAAATCAATATCCGGTAGAAAAAATATTTATTCGGACGTAGCAAGTTTTCAGGATGAGTCAATTAACGAAAATCTGACGGCAGCCTGGATTTACGATGATAAGAATACCGATCTGTTCTTGTATTTAAGGAACAGACTGAATAAAATTACTTTGAAAGATTTTACTCCCTCTATCGGAACAATGAAGTACATTGATGGAGAGAATGAAAACTCGCTTTTTTTATACGATCGCACTAAAGGAAAATTAAAACGGATCGATATTAATAGCACTGGAAGAAATTTCGATGTAAATGATCTTTTTGAATCGAAGAACATCAATGGTTATATTGTCGATAGATTAAACAGCAAGAAGGAATTTTTAATTTATACCGATAATTCGGATAATCTAACAAAAATAAAACTTGTTAAATGAATAAATATTTACTGTCAATTATTGTATTCGTGTTTACATGTTCCGTTTATTCACAGAACCTCGATTCTTTATATAACGAGTTTGTAAGAATCAGATCCTTTGCGGGCAATGTAAAAGAGACGCATCGAATTACTACTTCAACAGAACAGGAGAAATGCGGATTCGGAATTATTAATGATGCGAAACTCAATTTCAATAGATTCAATCCCAAACAGAAAGAAGTTTTATCTTCATTATTATCCCGCCCTCAAGCCGATACAAGTTTTGTTACACCTTCCGGTAAATTTAGAATTCATTATAAGAAAACAGGATTTGATGCACCTGCTTATAATCTTAATGATTTAGCAAAAGCTGTTGATTCGTCTTATAATTACGAAGTTAACATACTTGGTTATCCGCCTCCCCCAGGTGATATGGGTGCTGGCGGCGACGATCGGTACGATATCTACATTGCAAGTCTGGCTTCGGGATTGTATGGTTACACTGAACTTGAAAATGAATTATCTAATAACAGGTTTACAAGCTTCACAGTTATTGATAACGATTTTTCTACCCAGAATACAAAGGGAATTGATGGAGCCAGGGTTACCGTGGCACACGAATTACATCATGCAATTCAAATCGGAAATTACATCTACAGGTCTAATGATAGTTTCTACCATGAATTATCTTCTACTGCAATGGAAGAATTTGTTTTCGATTCTATCAACGATTACTATTATTATATACGTACATTCACGGATCGGCCGGGCGATTCATTCTTTAAAAACAACGGTTACAATCTCGCACTCTGGAATATTTTTCTTAAAGAACGGTTCGGGTTTGGCGTCTTAAAACGAACGTGGGAACTGATGAGAGATAAAAGGGCTTTATTTGCAATAGCAGAGGCTATTGGCGAATCTAAATCCATGTTTAAAGATGAGTTCACTCTCTTTGGGCAGTGGCTCTATTTTACAGGAAGCCGTTCCATACCTAATAAATATTTTAAGGAAGCAAAAAATTATCCGTTAATAAAACCGTTAATGACCTCTGCCTTTAATAAACCGCAGACAAAAATGGATATAACTTCAAGTGCGGTTTCGCTGAACTATCTTGTATTTACAGATTATTCTACCAGACCTGATACATTTGTTTCAATTATTAGCAACAATGATTTAAACAGCGGAGTTAATGACCCCACCAAACCAATTCAAATAACTTATACTCTTTCGAATCAGGGCGGAAGTGGATTCAGAAGTGTTGTCTCAGGATATTTTACTAAACTTGAAAGCGATAATAACATGATGATCTCTGAAACGAATATTTTTAATAACTCGCCATTGGATAATATTATTTCAACGGAAGCCGATTTTGCATTCCCGCAACCCTTCAGGTATTCAAAATACTCTTATATAAATTTCCCAACAGGTAACACTTTTGCTAATTTTGCAGACCTTTATGTCTATTCGGTTGATATGGATCTGATTTTTAACGGTCAGTTGAAAATCTATACGTCCGATAAAAAAGTTGTAATGTGGAATGTTATAGGAAATAATAATAAAAAATTGAGAACGGGTATTTATCTTTACATTGTAAAAACTGATGATGCAACTACTAAAGGAAAATTTGTAGTTTATAATGACTGATTATAAGTTAACCCTGGAGAATTTAGTAAAGTATTTCGGAAGACGGCTTGTATTTAGTGAGATTAAGAGCGTCTTTACTTCCGGTAATGCTTATGGAATTTCGGGTCCAAATGGTTCGGGTAAATCTACACTTGTTCGTATTATTGCCAATATTATTTCGCCTACACGCGGTAAGGTAATCCATTTGTTAAATGATGAAGTAATAATTCCGGAAAAACTTCATGATTACATTGGATTTGTTGCACCTTATTTATTTCTTTATGATGAGTTTACTGCCGAGGAAAATCTTTTCCATTTCTCTAACATTCGGGGAATAAAATATGATAAAGAACGGGCTGATTTTCTATTTCGTAAATTAAATTTATTTGATAGGAAAGATGATATAGTCAGAGGTTATTCATCCGGTATGAAGCAGCGTTTGAAATTTATTTTTGCTCTACTTCATAATCCCAGATGCATAATTCTTGATGAGCCGACTTCTAATCTGGATAATGATGGGAAAGATAGAGTCTATGAATTAATAAGAGAAGAAGCTAAATCGAATCTTGTTATAATTGCTTCAAATGAAGAAGCGGATCTAAAGTTATGCAAAGAGATAATTAACATTGAGAATTACAAACTAAATAAAACTTAGCGTTCTCTGCGGACTCTGCGTGTTAAGCTTTCAAGGATTTTCACGCAGAGATCGCAAAGAGAACCGCAAAGATCGCAAAGAAAAACAGAATGAAAGCTTATTCACTTTTTAAGAAAGACTGGCAATCGGAGCTGCGCACACGTTATGCAATTAATGCTCTGGCTATGTTTATCCTTGTAACAATAAGTGTAATTATGTTCTCAATCGGAAGTGAAAAGATTACGGAGTATTTAACCGGCGGACTTTTATGGGTTGTAATATTCTTTTCTGCAATGTCCGGTCTTTCACGTGCATTCGTATCGGAAGAAGAACGCGGCACAACAATGACGCTTCATTTAATTGCATCTCCCTCAACAATTTTTTCCGGTAAACTTATATTCAATCTGCTTCTCGTTTTCCTTATGAACTTTGTAATTACATTTTTATTTATCATTCTATTCGAATCTTTTATAATAAAAAACTTTTTACTTTTTACTTTCGCCTTTATACTTGGCAATATTGGTATTGCAATTTCCTCAACTATAATTGCTGCAATAATTTCCAAAGCATCATCCAAAGGAACTCTTTATCCGGTTCTTTCATTTCCAATACTTCTACCGTTAATTCTAACATTGCTCGAGCTAACAAAATTTGCAATGGACGGCAATTCAGTTAGTGATTCTATTACAGAAATCCTGGTTCTTGTAAGTTACGATGTAATTATGCTAACAGCATCCTATCTATTATTCGATTTTATCTGGAAAGAGTGATTTTTAATCAATTTTCGCCGTTGTTAAATAGCCGTTCAATTACTAAATTTAGTCCGCCTTTAGTTAATCATTCAATAAAACAGGTAAATAGTGATTTATTGGGATGTTAGTCCTGACATTTTTTCAATAGGTCCATTTGTAATCCGCTGGTATGGACTTCTATTCGCGCTCTCTTTTATTATCGGTTACCAGATTATGTACGTCATTTTTAAGAAGGAATCTAAGCCTGATGCCATATTAAATGACTTAGTCTGGTATATGGTAATCGGGACAGTCCTTGGTGCACGGCTTGGTCATTGTTTCTTTTACAATCCGGCATATTACATTGCAAATCCCCTTGAAATATTACAAGTATGGAAAGGCGGGTTGGCAAGTCACGGTGCTGCAATCGGAATTTTAATATCTCTTTACATTTTTGTAAGAAAACATAAAGAATATAATTACTTATGGATTCTAGACAGGATTGTAATTACTGTTGCCCTTGGTGGATTTTTTATAAGGATGGGTAATTTATTCAATTCGGAAATAATCGGCATACCAACCGACGTTCCGTGGTCGTTTGTATTTGCATCTGTAGATGGAATACCAAGGCACCCAGCTCAGCTTTACGAAGCCATCGCCTATCTTATGGTTTTTATTTTTCTGATGATATACTACTTCAGACACCCGGGAAAATTTAAGAACGGTTTACTCTTAGGGTGGTTTCTTATTATGGTATTTGGTTTCCGTTTCTTTATCGAGTTTGTTAAGGAAGATCAAACCTATTTCGAAAAAAGCTGGTTGCTTAATATGGGTCAATTGTTAAGTATTCCGTTTGTTCTGCTCGGCATTTACCTCGTTTTAAGAAAAGATAAAAAATTTATTAAACTATAATTTAGAAAGCTAAAAAAAATGATTAAAAAAATTTCCTTTGCTGCTTTTATGTCTTTGTTTTTAATAATTACAATTTCCTTTAATGGCTGTTCTAATAATGATAATTACGATAGATCGAAAGATACATTAAGGTATGAAGGTGAAGATCATATAAGAAATATCAGGCAACTTACTTTTGGTGGTAATAATGCAGAAGCTTACTGGAGCTTTGATGACAAACAATTAGTTTTCCAGAGTGATTGGGATAAGATTAATCCTCAGGGCTGCGATCAAATTTTTATGATGAATACCGATGGTTCTAATTTACCCGATGGTGAAAAATATAAATTGGTTTCAACCGGTAAGGGAAGAACAACTTGCAGCTATTTCCTGAAAGACGGAAGAATTATTTACGCATCAACTCACCAGGCAGATGCTAAATGCCCGGAAACCGTAATGTTCTCCGGCGGAAGATACGTCTGGCCTATTTATAAATCTTATAATATCTACATAGCAAATGCCGATGGTTCCAATCCTGAATTACTTATTGGCGGTGAAAGCTATGACGCAGAGGCAACTGTTTCGCCTGATGGAAGATATATCGTATTTACTTCCACTCGTTCGGGCGATCTTGAGTTGTGGCGTTACGATTTACAAACAAAAGATTATTTACAGTTAACAAATGAACTTGGTTACGACGGCGGTGCATTCTTTTCACGCGATTCA
>JAGVBL010000037.1 GCA_020059785.1 Ignavibacteriales bacterium
ATATCAATCAATTAACCTGATTTTACCTGAAATAGTTTTATCTGCTTCATTAGTCGTACTTGTTTTAGCAGATCTTATATTTCATAAAGATAAAAGACTTATTCCTTATATAGCGGGTATTGGAATAGCTATTACCGGTGCATTTGTAATTAATCAGTTTGGTATAAGCGGATTTGGATTTCAATCCACATCCCAATCAATAAGAAATTACGGATTGATTGCAGTAGATTCTTTCGGCGTCTTTTTTAAGTTAATTGTTATAGCATCATCAATTTTGATTATTTTCTTCTCACTTTCCTCCGATGAAATTAGAAAGATAAAAGACAGGGTTGGCGAGTATTATGCGTTAATATTCGGAATGATTCTCGGTATGTTCTTTATGATTTCTTCTACTGATCTGATTCTTATTTATCTCTCTTTAGAACTCCTTTCTCTATCTTCATATGTTTTAGCGGGATTTACAAAATTACAGGATAGAAACAGCGAAGCTGCATTGAAATATTTGCTATATGGTGCAGTAAGTTCCGGTTTAATGCTTTTTGGAATCTCACTTGTTTACGGTTTAACAGGAAGTACAAATCTTTACGTAATTAATTCGCTTATTCAGGGTCCTCATGTTAATTTATTTACGTTATCATTGGCTATCATATTAATTTTTGTCGGAATCGGTTACAAAATTTCTTCTGCACCATTCCACTTCTGGACTCCCGATGTCTACGAAGGTGCACCAATTACAATTACCGCGTTTTTATCCGTCGCAAGCAAAGCTGCTGGATTTGCTCTCCTTATTCGGTTTATAAAAACGACATTTGTTTCTTACATTAACGAAAATGGCGAGTGGACTTTAATCAATGTATTCGATTGGCAGTCCGTATTAATAGTTATTTCAATTCTTACAATGACCTTAGGAAACTTTTCTGCCTTATGGCAGAATAATCTGAAACGAATGCTTGCTTATTCAAGTATTGCTCACGCCGGTTACTTGTTGTTAGGTCTTGTTGTGTTAACAAATCAGGGCTTGTTAGCAATTCTAATTTATTTTATAGTTTACTTGTTAATGAACCTGGGTGCGTTTCTTGTTGTAATGTTAATTGCTAATAAGATCAATTCCGAAGATATCGACGATTATAATGGAATCGGTTACACATCTCCTTTACTGGGTGTATCGCTCGCTATATTTCTTATATCATTAACCGGTCTACCCCCTACCGCTGGATTTATCGGAAAGCTTTATTTATTCGTTGCTCTTGTAGATGCTAAGATGATTACTGTTGCAGTTATTGCGTTGTTAAACTCGGTCGTGTCATTATACTATTATGTTCGCGTATTAAAGCACATGTACTTATCAAAAGCAACCGATTCAACTCCGTCTATTATTCCATCTTTTGGAAGCAGAGTGCTGGTGCTTGTGCTTGTTATCCCGGTACTTGTATTTGGAATTTATTTCAGTCCACTGGTAAATCTTGCTAAGAGTTGTCTGGTAATAATCGGTTTATAGAATTAATTAACACTTGAATTTTTACCAGGGCTTTTATACTTTTTCCCGGCAATTTATTTGAGACCTTTACTTCATTTTTTTATCTAATCTTTCTATAATAATTTTCATCAAAGGAATGTTTTATGAATTATCTAAATGAATTAACTGCTAACAAAGAAATTTTTTTCAAATTTATGAAAGAGAAATATCCAGTTTTTTTCAATTCCAATATTTTTTTCAGGGATATTCTCTATTCCATTAAGAGCTACTTCGAAAGAAAGGATAAGTTTCTCTCCTATGCTCAATGTGAGAAATTGGCTATAGATTATCTCAATTACCTCGAAAATTCTAATGAATTAAAAAAAGTCAGCAATAATGCATGGAAAGTGAATTTTTTTTCTAATCCTGTTGTTAGCAAAGTAGAAACTGTTGGAAAGGAATAAAAATGGTAAATGAAACCACTATCAGAAATGATATTGAGATTACAGAAAAAGCAATAAAGCAAGTAAAAAAGATTAAGGATGAAAATTCGATTCCGGAAGATTATGCTTTAAGAGTTGGTGTAAAGGGAGGCGGATGTTCCGGTTTAACTTACCAGCTTGGTTTTGATGGAGAACTTAAGGATGGTGATACAGTTATAGAAAAAGATGGTCTAAAATTATATGTTGATGGAAAAAGTTTATTCTACTTATCAGGAACCATTCTCGACTTTAGTGACGGATTAAACGGGCGGGGATTTATATTCAATAATCCAAACGCAACCAAGACATGCGGATGCGGAGAATCATTCGGAGTTTAAAATGAAAAGAAGAAATTTTCTAACTTCACTTGGTTTATTGACTGTTGCCGGTTCGGTAAACAAAATTGAAGGTATTTCAAATAAATTAAATAATAAAATAGATTGGAGTAACAAAATGAGTAAATTCGAATTAGCACCACTACCCTATGCTTTTAATGCATTAGAGCCCCATATAGATGCTAAAACAATGGAAATCCATCATGGTAAACACCATGCAGCATACGTAAACAACTTGAATAAAGCTCTTGAAGGAAATACCGAATTAGCCGATAAATCGCTTGAAGAAATGTTTAAGATGATGTCTAAACTACCGGCTGCTGTTAGAAACAATGGCGGCGGTCATTATAATCATACAATGTTTTGGGAAATTATGGGACCAAATAAAGGCGGGCAACCAACTGGTGCATTAGCTGATGCAATTAACGGCACATTCGGTTCTTTTGATAAATTCAAAGAACTTATGAATAATGCCGGGGCAACACGTTTTGGTTCAGGTTGGGCATGGCTGGTTTTATCCGATGGTAAATTAGTTGTTTCTTCTACCCCTAACCAGGATAATCCATTAATGGATGTTGCAGAAGTAAAAGGTTTTCCTGTTATGGGTGTTGATGTTTGGGAACATGCCTATTATTTACTATACCAGAATAGAAGACCGGATTATTTAAACGCCTGGTGGAATGTTATTAACTGGGATGAAGTTGCAAAACGGTTTGCTTCTGCTAAATGATTGTATGAAGAATTAATTTTTCCCGTTCTTAAATCCCGTTGAATAACGGGATTTTTTTTATCAACTCTGTATTTAACTTCTTTATTCGGTAGTAAATATTTCAACAACTCTAAATCTTCTATAAGTCTATCTTCCTCTCCCCAATCGTTCCAGTTAACACCTTTAACATTCAGAACCACTAATTGATTTGTAATCTTTTCTAATACGCTTTTTGAGAAATTAAAACTTGGCAAATATCTAAAGAATCTTTTAGTCATTACATGTTCATATTCACTTCCGATGTGAACCCCGATCGAATCAAAAGATTTAATTAATGAGGGAATACATTCTTTCATACAATCAATTATTGTTTTACTTTTTCCTATAAGAACAAATGTATTAATCAAACATTTTTTTTCAATAAGAATTTTTGTTGTTATTGTACCGGGTTTTTCCCAGAATTTTTTCACATCCGAAAAATCATTTGAATAACTTTCTCCTTTCTCTATCCATCCATAACCGGTTTCAAATCTTGTAGCATCAACTCCAAGTAAAACAATTTTTGAGGGATTGTTCTCAACAAAATTGACTGCCTGATCAACGTAACCCATAAACTTCTCTTCTTCCAAAATAAAATGGTCTGATGGGAACATAACAATTGTTGAATTTGGATTATTATGATGAATTTTCGATAACGGTAATAGTAGTCCCGCAGAAGTTTCTCTCATGCATGGTTGTTCAACTATGTTAACTTCCGGATATTCTCCAAATTCTTCCTTAATAAACTCTGAATGTGAAGTATTGGCAATCATCATCATCTTATCATAAGGAATTAAAAATGCTAGACGATCAACCGTATGTTGAACCATTGAGCGCGAACCGACAAAAGTACAATATTGTTTTGGTCGGGGATAACCGTAAATCTGAGTTACATAATTTCTTAACCTTGTCCCTTCACCTCCGGCAAGAACTATTCCCCATAAATTTTCTTTATTGGGATTCATTTAAACCCCGAATTTATTTGGGTATCGTTCAGATAATTTGAGAGAAGTAAAAACAACATTGAAGTGTTGTAAATGCAAAGAGATGAATAAATAACTCTGAGGCTATAATTTGGCGGCTGTTTTATTTTATTTGAACGTGAATTCATATTTCACACTTTTAGCGCTATCTTATTATCGGGGAAATTAATTAAGAGTTTAGTAGTGAACTGTTTTTGAATAGTTTTTGGGAAAGACTTAAAATAAAAAACCCCTTAAGAAGGGGTCTTTTTGTTAAATATTCGGATATTTATTTTAATTTTCGTGAACAAACTTCAGCCGGTTAACAGCTCTCCTTAATGATGCTTCAGCTCTAATTTCATCAATCTTTTCTTTATTTCTATTAGCAATCCTATCCTTTGCTCTTTGTAAAGACCTTTCAGCTCTTTCAATATCTATATCTTCTTTAGATTCAAAGCTGTCTGCTAAAACCAAAATTTTATTAGTCAGAACTTCCACCGTACCGCCGCTCGTAGCATATTCAGTTTCCTTATCATCAAGTCCAACAATTTTTATCTTACCGATTTCAAAAGTACTTAATAACGGCGCGTGATTAAATAAAACCTGAAAATTACCAAGGGTGCCCGGTAATGAAATTGATTTTACTTTTCCGTTAAAAACAGGTTTTGACGGTGTAATTATTTCAATATTCAGTTCTTTCATGCTAAGGTCTTTGCTTTTTCAACAGCTTCTTCAATTGTTCCTACATACATAAATGCTTGTTCCGGCAAACTGTCGTGTTTACCTTCTAATATTTCTTTGAAGCTTCTAATCGTATCTTCCAGCTTAACATATTTACCGGGGAAACCTGTAAACTGTTCTGCTACGTGGAATGGCTGACTTAAGAATCTTTGAATTCTTCTTGCGCGCCTTACAATTATTTTATCGTCATCAGAAAGTTCATCCATACCAAGGATATTTATAATATCCTGTAAATCTTTATAAGCTTGCAAAATTTCTTTAACCTGTTTAGCAACTGAATAGTGTTCATTACCAACGATATCGGGTTGAAGAATTCTCGAAGTTGAATCAAGTGGATCTACAGCAGGATAAATACCGAGTTCAGAAATTTGACGGCTTAATACTGTTGTAGCATCGAGATGAGAGAATGCTGTTGCCGGAGCTGGGTCGGTTAAGTCGTCTGCCGGAACGTAAATAGCTTGAACCGATGTTATTGATCCTTTGTCAGTTGAAGTGATGCGTTCTTGCAATTCACCCATTTCAGTAGCAAGATTGGGCTGATAACCCACAGCAGAAGGCATACGTCCAAGCAATGCAGATACTTCCGAACCGGCTTGAGTAAAACGGAAAATGTTGTCAATAAATAACAACACATCTCTGCCTTCTTCATCGCGGAAATATTCTGCAATTGTTAATCCGGTTAATCCAACTCTTAAACGTGCACCCGGCGGTTCATTCATCTGTCCGAATACTAATGCTGTTTTGGGCAATACACCGCTCTCCTTCATTTCCAGCCAGAGATCGTTGCCTTCTCTTGTTCTTTCACCAACACCGGCAAAGACTGAATATCCGCCATGCTGTTTTGCGATGTTGTGAATTAATTCCTGAATAATAACCGTTTTACCAACACCGGCGCCGCCAAATAATCCAGTCTTTCCGCCTTTTGTATATGGTTCAAGAAGGTCGATAACTTTTATTCCGGTTTCGAACATTTCTTGCTTGGTAGTAAGATTTTCGAATTTTGGAGAATGGCGATGAATTGCATAACGTTTTTTCGTTTTGATATCGATTCCTAAGCCATCAATTCCTTCTCCAATTACATTTATCAATCGACCAAGTGTTTCAGGTCCAACGGGTACTGAAATCGGTTCACCGGTATCGAATGCCTTCATACCACGGACTAATCCGTCAGTAGAATCCATAGCAACCGTTCTAACACGATTTTCACCAAGATGCTGCTGAACTTCAACAATTAATTCTTGTTCTTTGCCTTCAATATCTTTTCTTGGAATTTTAATCGAATTGTAGATACTTGGTAATTTCCCGCCTTCAAAATCTATATCGACTACGGGTCCAATAACCTGGATTATTGTTCCTTCGCTAAGTGCCATTTTTCTCCCTGATTTTACAATTTTTGGGTGTAAAATTAGAAAGAAATGAGCTTATTTCCAAAGTCCCTTTTGGAAGAATTACATGTTAATAATATTGTTGAATTATAATATTTTAAGAGATTTTTTTGGGGGAATTCAGTTTTTGAAAATAACTCTGAATGTAGAACCTATTCCTTTTTCACTTTCCACTTCAATTTCGGCTTCATTTATTGAACAGTAATTTTTGACAAGAGCTAATCCCAGTCCATTACCTTCGTAAGAACGTGTATATCCATGTTCTTCCTGTACAAAAGGTTGAAAGACTTTTTCTAAAAACTCTTTGCTCATACCAATACCCGAATCTTTTACTTCAACAATCTTTTCATTTTTTCCATTTTCGTAGAGTACAACTTCAATTTTACCTAGATCCGTATATTTAATTGCATTATCAATCAGGTTTGCGAATATCTGCATAACACTGTATTCATCTCCAATAATTTGTGGATTGGATGATGTGCACTTGTAAAGCAAATCGATTTTCTTACTATGTGCAAGATGAAGATATTCGATGTAGAGGGACTGTAAAATTTCGGAATCTAAATTAATTTTTTTCTTTACAGGTTGGTAAGCACCGGTTTGAAGCTCGGACATATTAAGTATTAAATCTACTGTTCTAATTATTCTATGAGAAGCACGCGAAATACTGGAGAACAATTCTAAAAATTCTGGTTCAATTTTATCTTCCACTTCATCTTTAATCAACTGGAAATTACTTGTTATTATATTAATTGGAGTTCTAATTTCATGAGAAATTTGAGCAAGGAACTCTGTCTTTAATTTTTCAGAAGCAATCGCTCTTTCCTTAGCATCAATAATTTCCTGAATCATTCTCTTCTTTTCGGTTACATCTTCTTTTATAGCTACAAAATGAGTTGTAATTCCTTCGTCGTTAATAACAGGGGAAATTATTTGATGTTCCCAATACAATTCACCTTTTTTGTTTTTGTTTAGGATTTCACCTTCCCAATCTTTTCCTGAAAGTAAAGTTTCCCATAATTTCTTATAAAATTCTGTATCATGGTTGTTGGAACTCAAAATTCTAATATTCTGTCCCTGTACTTCATCTTTAGAATAACCGGCAATTCGTTCGAAACTAGGATTAACATAGACAATATTTCCGGAGGTATCTGTTACAACTATGCTTAAAGGAGTTTGATAAATTGCCCTTGCAAGAATTGAGAGTTCTTCCTCAGTTCTTTTTCTTTGAATATAAACCGACAATTGATTGGCAATCACTTCAAATGTTCGTAAAGAGGACTCGTCGTAAGCAAGAGGGTCATCATAACTTTGAACAACAACAGCGCCTATTATTTTATTGCCGATTTTTAATGGTGAACCAAGCCAAACTTCGGGTAGTGTACCAACTAACTCGATGGCGCCATTATTGTATAATTCAAGAATCTCTTGTTTTGATAGCAACAGTGTTTTCTGTGATTTTATTAAGTAGCCAGTCAGAGATTTTTCGGCTGACCAGGTTTCGATTTCATCTTTCTCATCTCTATCAAGGTCGCATGCAAATGTATCTGTTTTTTCGTCGTAGAATGCTACAAAAAAGTTTTTTGTATCCATCAATTGCGATAGTTCATTGCGAACGATGTCGAACAATTCAAAAGTCTTAATAGAACTTGTAATGGCGTTTGCAATATTATATTGTATTTTCTGAATTAATTGAGATTGTCTTCTCTCTGTTATATCCTGTACAGCACCTTGAATTGCAATCAGTTTATTAGTGTTAGAATCCCAAACAGGTTTAGCATAAATACGCACCCATACAATATTTCCGTTTTTATGAATCGTTCTTGCTTCAGTAATTACATTCTCATTATTAAGCAATTTTTTAAATGCACTTCTATTCTCTTCGTCATCGTCTGGATGAAGTATAGCAAGCCATCCGCCGATTTTTCTATACTCATCGATTGAGTAACCTGTAAGTTTTTCAAATGCACCGGCTACCCAATTATAAGTAACACTCCCATCCGGATTAATATTAGTAGAAAAGAGGTAATCGGAAGTTAAATTAGAAATGGTTCTGAAAAGTTCTTCATCCTGTTTTAATTTTATTTCTGACAATTTCTTATCGTTGATGTCAAAAGCAGATCCAATAGCAGCAGGTTTTCCTTTCCAGTTAATTCGACCAGCGGCAAAGTCGATCCATATATCTCTTCCATCTTTAGTTACAATCTTAAACTCATATCTATTTGGAATATTTGCACCTTTCTGCCTTGATAAACCACGTTCTTTAATTAATTCTCTATAATCCGGATGAACAAATGCCCAGAAATCGAATTTCAGCAACTCATCATTTGAATAGCCGGTCAATAGTTCTGCAGCTTTATTAGCAAATACAAATTTAGAACCCTGGTAAATGAAAATTGCAGTAGAAGTAGATTCTGCCAGATTCCTGAAAAGTTCTTCACTTTCAATTAATGCTTCTTCAGATTTCTTCCTTTCAGTAATATCAGTAATAAAACCTTCCAAAAATTGGAGATCGCCGTTAGATGAAAAAATACCTCGACCTCTTCCCCAAACCCATTTAGTTGAACCATCTTTTGCTCTAATTCTATATTCATATTCAAATACACTTTTTTCTGCCAATATCCGCTGCCATTCATTCCATATAATCTCCTGGTATTCTTTATTAATAATATCATTGAATGCAATTACATTATTATTAATAAATTCCTCCGGTTTGTATCCTGTTATGTCTTCGCACCCATTGCTAATAAATTCCATTGTCCAGTCTTTATCATTTTTGCACCTGTAAACAAATCCCGGCAGATTACTTAAGAGTGTAGAATAGATTCTTTCACGTTCCTTTATCTCTTCTTCTGCTTTAATTACATCAGTTATATCTCTTCCTTCGGGTATAAGCAATATAACTTTTCCATTTTCATCTTTTACAGGACTTATAGAAAAATCGATATATCGTAATTTACCTTCTGAGTCTAAATGAGTTGTATTGAACCTAATAAATTGACCTTCTGCAGCTCTTATAATTGCATCAGTAATTTTGGTTTGCTCAATTAGTGAATGATTAAACCAAGGTGATTTCTCGAATTGAGTATTTTCAAGTTCGGGCATCGATTTACCAATCATTTTTAAAGCAGTTTCATTGGCTTCGAGAACGCGCCCATCGGGAGTAAGTAACCCGACCAAACCAAAAGAACGATTAAAAATAACTTTAAATTTTTCTTCGCTTTCTTTTAGTGCTTTAATAACATTTTTGTAATCAGTTATATCTTCTATTACGCCAAAGACTTTATTATTTTCTTTATCATATTCTGCTACTGAATGAAGATAAAGAATATTGCCATCCGGTCTTTTAATTTTAAACTCGACATCATATGGTTCATTATATTGTATGAGATTTGTAAGTGCTCTATTTAATTTTTCACGGTATTCCGGTAAGGGGATTTTTTGGACAACTGATAAATCCCATACATTAGTTTTTAGTCCGTATAATTTCTGCGCCCCTTCGGAACCATAAATTAAACCCTTGTTCAGATCAATTTCCCAGTTACCGGCGCCGGCAATATTTTCTGCTCTTCTTAATCTTGCTTCATTTTCATAAATCAGCTTTTGCTTCTCTTTCTCTTTGGATTGATCTCTGAAAATTAAAACAACACCAAAAATTTGACCTTGGTCATCAATTATTGGAGCCCCTGTATCAGCAATGGGGGTCTCATTTCCATCCCTGGAGATTAACATGGAATTATTAGCCAGCTCAAGTATTTTGCCTGAATTGATTATCTCTTCAAAAGGACTAATCTGACGAATTTTTGTTTCTTCATTAATAATTACATAAACTTCATCAAGGTACTTTCCGCATGCATCCGGTTCTGACCATCCGGTTAACTGCTCTGCAATAGGATTCATCTGTTGAATTACACCATTAATATCTGTAGTTATAACAGCATCACCAATACTATATAATGTAGTTCTATATAGTTTCTCGTTTCTTTCAATTATTTTTACAGAGTTTCTTTTTTCTTCGTGATCTATTAATATCTTACTAATAATAAAACTAATAACCGGGTAAACTATCAGGATTGTGAAAGATAATTTTTGATAAGTAGAAATAATTTTATTTGCAGGAAGTGTTAAAACCAAAAATAACATAGCAAAATGAACTAGAAGACCAAATAGATAGAGTTTTTTATTATCGAATACTAATCCTTCTTTTCTTTTTTTATTGAAATAATATCCGATTACAAAAGAAGAAATAGTTACACCAATACCCATGTATACGCCGGCACCGCCAACAATTATCCTATAAATAAAAGCAGGTATTAAAGAAATGAACCCTGAGAGAGAACCAAAAAATAGAGTACATAAGCTTATTACAATTGATCTTCCATCGAAAAATATTCCTTTTTCAAGTTCAAACGGATTCAGCATACCAATTAGAGCCGCGATACCAAATAAGATTCCCTGGAATACCTTACCAGGCAATTTACTTCTATCGAACCTTTCGTCAATAAAACCGGAGAATACTATTATTGCGACGAGCAGAGTTAAATCGTAAATAAGATCTATTGCAACCAAGCTATTCTTCTTATTAATGAATTTGAATTATGAACTAGCCGGATAAAAATAAAAACAAATTTATTTTCAGCTAAGTTCAGTAGAATTATTAAACTAAGATAACTATGATTTAACTTCATTATCCCAGTTTGAATTTATCAAAGAAATACCAAAAACCAATAGAGGGAAATCACAAAGATTAATCATACATGATTATCGAACAAATCCAAAATCATTTAATCGATTTGAAATAATCAAGGAATTTTAACCTTCTATTGTGAATAGATTCTATTATTCTAAAGATTAGAATATAGGCCTCTTTCGAGACCTATAAAAATGTGAAAGTAAACAAATTAAATTTTTTGAGAAGATTAAACGGGAATATTTATACTTGCTGCAAGCTCCATTCCCCTTTCCATTGCAGTTTTATTAAGCGGAATTAATTTGTGATATCTTTCAGGCAGCACCATTTTTAATCCATCTATTGCATTTTCGAATGTAATAACCGGTTTTTTCTTCAAGAAAGCACCTAATATTATCATGTTCATTACTTTACTATTGTTCAGTTTTGTTGCTTCATTTGCAGCTTCAATAGGAACAATGTCAATATCTGTTCTTGTAGGAGGATTTATAATTGTGCTCGCTTCATAGATTAATAAACCACCTGGTTTTACTGCCGATTCAAATTTATCTAATGAAGGTTGGTTTAATGCAATAACGGTATCGAACTTAGTTAAAATTGGAGAGCTAATTTTTGAATCGCTAATAATTGCAATACAATTAGCAGTACCACCTCGCATTTCCGGTCCGTATGAAGGCATCCAGCTTACTTCTTTACCTTCAATTACTCCTCCATAACAAAGAATTTGACCCATCGATAAAACACCCTGTCCTCCAAATCCGGCTATAATTATTTCTTCTGTCATATCAGTTCTCCTTTATTCCGCCTTTTGCGGATTTTGTGGTACTTTTAAGTCTCCTAAGGGATAATACGGAAGCATATGTTCTTCGAGCCATTTGTTAGATTCAATCGGCGTCATCTTCCAATTAGATGGACAGTTGCTAACTATCTCAACAAAGCTCAATCCTTTTTTCAACTCCTGATATTTAAATCCATTCATTATTGCTTTCTTTGCTTTACGAACATTGTTAGGAGTATTAACCGCAACACGTGTACAGTAATAAACACCCGGAAGCTGGGCAATTAATTCTGTAATTTTTAACGGGTTACCCATTATTTCAACATCGCGACCAAACGGAGTGGTAGTAGTTTTCATTCCAACCAGAGTAGTAGGCGCCATCTGTCCGCCCGTCATTCCATAAATTCCGTTGTTAATAAATATTATCAGAATATTTTCCCCGCGATTGCAAGTATGAATTGTTTCGCCGGTTCCTATTGCAGCTAAATCGCCATCACCCTGGTATGAGAAAACATATTTATCGGGTAATACTCTTTTAATTCCGGTTGCAACGGCTGATGCACGTCCATGTGCAGCTTCCGTCATATCAATGTTAAGATAATTGTATGCAAATACAGAACATCCTACTGGTGCAACGCCAATTGTTTTATCCTGAATATCAAGCTCGGCAACTACTTCTGCAATTAAACGATGAGCAACACCATGACCACATCCCGGACAATAATGCATTGGAGTATCTGTAAGTGTTTCCGGTTTTTCATAAACCAGGTTCTCATTTGTGCAGATACTTTCTTCTGCAATCATAGTTTCGAAGTGCTTTTCTTCTTCAAGTAATCTTTTCTCGTTCATGCTGTTTCTCCTACATAAATTTCTTCAATCTTGTTAAGTATTTCTTCGGGTGTTGGAATTATACCGCCCATCCTACCTGTGAATTCAACAGGAATTTTTCCGTTAACAGCAAGTCTTACATCTTCAACCATTTGACCGGCATTCATTTCAACAGTTAGAAATGCTTTAACATTATCTGCTAATTGATTAAGTGCCTGATACGGATAAGGGAATAAAGAAATTGGTCTGAACACTCCGACCTTAATTCCTTTTTCTTTTGCAAGTTGTGCAGCTTTCTGACAAATTCTTGCAACAAGTCCGAACGCAACAAGAACTAAATCTGCATCTTCACAGTCGATCATTTCATATCTTATTTCTTCGGCTTCAATTGCTTTATATTTTTTCTGAAGATGAAGATTAATTTCCTGCATTTTATCCGGTTGAATATGAAGCGAAGTAATTATTGTTCGTTCTCTATCTTTTGTTTTACCCGTTGTTGCCCAGGGAAATATTTCATTTGTTCTAGGCATCTGCGGAAATAATTCAACTTTCTCCATCATCTGTCCTAATGCACCATCAGAAAGTATCATAACAGGATTTCTCCATTTAAAAGCAAGATCGAAACCTAATTTAACATGGTCAACCATTTCCTGAACAGTTGAAGGAGCTAAAACAATTAACCGATAATCACCGTGTCCGCCTCCCTTAACCGCCTGGAAATAATCCCCTTGGGATGGCTGAATTGTACCGAGACCCGGACCACCGCGTACAACATTAACAAGTAAGCACGGTAACTCAGCACATGCTATGTATGAAATTCCTTCTTGCATCAAACTAATTCCCGGTGATGATGAAGAAGTCATAACTTTTTTACCTGTTCCGGCAGCACCATAAATCATATTGATTGAGGCGATTTCACTTTCTGCCTGGAGGACAACCATTCCGGTTCTTTCTTTTGCATGCTGGGTTAAATACTCTAATACTTCCGATTGAGGAGTGATTGGATAACCAAAATATCCATCACAACCTGCTCTTATAGCAGCTTCTGCAAGAGCTTCGTTCCCTTTCATTAATTTTAGTTCTTTCATGATTGCACCGTTACTGTTATATCGCCGGTAACATTTGTAATTGTTGCAACAGGTTCTTTCTTTTTATCTGTCTTTCTATAAACCTTTATTATTCCCTCAGGACAAACAAGAGCGCAGTTTGTACAACCCGTACAATTGTCCTCAATTCGAACAATATAATGATATCCTTTTGAATTGAGTTTACGAGAAAGTTCAAGAGATTCCTGTGGACAAGCAACAGCACAAAGCTCACATCCTTTGCATTTCTCGATATCAATTAAGATATCTCCTTTAACTTTTGCCATTTATACCTCTTCAGTTATTTAAAACAAAAAAGGTTATAGATTATCTATAACCTTTACGGTGAATTATAAAAATTGTTATTTCCATTAGAATTCTTGGCATTTTACTCATTTTTTATTGTTAAAATAATAGAAACTTGCGTGCCAAAAATCTTAAACTTTTACTTCGATTACTGCATCAAAATAAGGATTATTTTTGAAAAACAAAGGGTCTTTACAAAAATATTCTTAATAACTATAAAGACTTTCAATCTGGTTTTCAGATATGAGAAATGTGGCTAATAATTAAGAATAATTTCAAAAAATATCAGACTAATTCAGCATGTTTATCGGCATGATAGGAACTTCTGACCAACGGAGATGATTCAACAGCTTTCAATCCAATTTTAAGTCCAAATTCTTTATATGATTTGAATTCATCTAGAGTAACAAACCGATGAACGGGTAAATGATTTTTAGTAGGTTGAAGATACTGACCAATAGTCATAATCTCGCAGCCGTGTTCATAAAGATCCGTAATCAATTCCAATACCTCTTCTTTTGTTTCACCAATTCCAACCATTATTCCACTTTTAGTTCTTAGTCCGTTTTTTCTGAACCATTGAATAAGTTCTAAACTTCGCTCGTATTTTGCTTGAGGACGGACAGCATGATAAAGTCTCTTAACTGTTTCGAGATTATGATTGAGTATATCGGGAGGATTTTGGAGAATGATCTGAAATGATTCGACTTCACCTTTAAAATCAGGAATAAGAATTTCTATTGTTGTATCAGGCATTTTTTGTCGGATCAATTTAACAGTCTCGGAGAAAATTGAAGCACCGCCATCTTTTAATTCGTCGCGGTTAACTGATGTTATAACCGCATGTTTTAGTCCCATAGCTTCAACTGATTCAGCAACTCTTCTCGGTTCATCAAGATCAAGCTCTGTAGGTAAACCAACTTTAACATTACAGAATCCGCAACTACGTGTGCATGTATCTCCAAGTATCATGAATGTAGCGGTTTTCCTGTTCCAGCATTCTGCAAGGTTAGGACATTTAGCTTCTTCGCAGACAGTATTAAGTTTACTTTTACGCATAAGCTCGTAAACGTTTTTATAGTTTTCTCCGCTCGGCAATCTTACTTTAAGCCAATCCGGTCTTTTACCTAATTCCGGTCTCTGTTTTTCAATTTCTTCAGCAAACTTTTTTTGATGTTGATTAATCATCTTTCCCTCATTTAATCATTATCTTTTTCTTGCTCATGATCTTGCTCTTGCTCATAATCTTGCTCATGCTCTTGCTCATAATCTTGCTCATTATTTAATTAAACAATATTAGTATCAAAATTTTCTAATGTGTCTTTAACCGATTTAAGGAATTTACCACCCAGCATACCATCAACCAGACGGTGATCGTGGCTTAGTGAAAGGTACATCATCGGTTTGATTGCAATATGCTCCATTCCTTCAATTTCAACTACAACAGGTTTCTTAGTAACAGCACCTACGCCAAGAATTCCAACTTCGGGTTGATTTATTATTGGCGTTCCGAATAATGAGCCGAATACACCGTAATTAGTTATAGAGAATGTTCCGTCCATAATATCATCTGGGACAAGTTTTTTAGAACGTGAACGGTTACCTAAATCAGCAATAGCTTTAGCCAATCCGCGTATATTCTTTTCATCGGCATTTTTAATGTTTGGCACAATAAGACCATTCGGTTCAACAGCTACTGCAATACCAAGGTTGATATAATTTTTAACAACAATATTATTTCCGTCAATCGATGCATTCATAAGCGGAAATTCTTTTAATCCCTCGATTGCAGCATAAGTAATAAACGCCATATAAGTCAGTTTCAATCCTTCCTTTTGTAAAAACTCATCGCGGTGCTTTTCGATAAAGTTATGAATTCGGGACATATCAACTTCTATCATAGCTGTAACGTGAACGGAAGTATCGCGGCTATTTACCATATGATACATGATACGCTGACGGATGTTATCCATCGGAATTAATTTAATTCTTTCGCCCTGGGCAAATGCGGGTTGTTCAAATTTCTGCTCAACTGAAGGTTTAATCTGATCTACTTTGAATTCAACTGCAGTTTTACCGGATCTTTTATTTTGTAAAAAATTTATCACATCATTTTTAGATACTCTTCCACCAATTCCGGTACCCTGAATCATTTCAAGTTCCGACATTGATATTCCTTCGGTTCTTGCAATGTTAAGAACTAAGGGTGAATAGAAACGTCCGGGAGTTGGTGATTTGAAGTTGGTTATTGATTGTTGGTTATAAGCGATTTGTGTTTGAATCCCTTTACTTTTTTCCTTATCTAAAGAAGGAGTTTTTCGCTCTTGCTCTTGCTCTGACGTAACCGCTTTAGGTTTTGCAATTCCAGTAGATGTTAAAATCTTAGCGACAGCAACGCCAACCTGGACAGTATCATTTTCCTTAAACAAAATTTCAGAAATAGTTCCTTCAACAGGAGACGGAACTTCTGTATCAACCTTATCGGTACTTATTTCAAAAATAATTTCATCGCGTTTAACTGCATCACCAACTTCTTTATGCCACTTGATAATTGTTCCTTCCATAACCGATTCACCCATCTTAGGCATCGGGACATCAACAATTTCACCACCTACCTGAGTAGTTGAGGGAGTTTCAATTTTCTTTTCTTCAACCTGTTCAGCAGGTGTATCTCCATTCGTTTCGATTACAGCAACAACAGTTCCTACTTCAACTGTCTCCTGTTCAAAAACTTTTATATCAAACAGAACACCGTCTTCAGGACTGGGGATTTCGGTATCAACTTTATCAGTACTTATCTCGTAAATGATTTCATCTTTTTTAACCTTATCGCCTTTCTTCTTATGCCATTTAATAAGGGTCCCTTCGTTAATACTTTCACCCATTTTAGGCATTACAATTTCTACTTTCATTTCATCTCCTGATCAATCATTGTCCGATTAGCGGACTAAAAAATCATTATAAAAATTAATTATTAATTAGTATTCAAGTAACTGTTTCAGTTCTGTATAAATTTTTTCTCTTGTAGGAAGAATTGCATATTCAAGATTCGGTGCATATGGAATAGGTGTATCCTTAGCAGCAATTCTCTTAACCGGTCCATCGAGAGATTCAAAACAATTTTCTGTAATCAATGCAGCAATCTCTGCACCAAATCCGCCAGTTAAAGTATCTTCATGAATAACCATTACTTTACCAGTTTTCTTAACCGATTTATAAATTGCATCTACATCAAGAGGCATAATAGTTCGTATATCAATAATCTCTACCGAATAGCCTTCTTCTTCTAATTTCTTGGCAGCAAAATTGGATTCATGAACCATTGCACCATAAGTAATTATGGAAAGGTCATTCCCTTCTTTAACAACTTTTGCTTTACCGAAAGGAACAAGATAATCAGCATCCGGTTCCGGTGATGTTGAATAACTCTGACGATATAATCCCTTGTGTTCGAGGAACAGAACCGGATCATTAAGACGTAAAGATGTTTTTAGTAACCCTTTTGCATCTGCCGCGTTGGAAGGATACGCAATCAATATGCCCGGCATGTGCGCAAAGAATCCTTCAATATTCTGACTATGATACAATCCTCCGTGAATATAACCGCCAACAGCAACTCTAGTTACAACGGGAGCTTCGAACAAATTATTTGAGCGGTAACGGTACATAACTATTTCATCGCGGTATTGCATAAATGCCGGCCAGATATAATCACCAAATTGAATTTCCACACACGGTTTTAATCCGGCAAGAGCCATTCCTGTTGCAACCCCTACAATGCTTGCTTCTGCAAGAGGCGAGTTAAATACTCTTTCTTTTCCAAACTTAGTAGATAATCCTTTTGTTGCTGTAAATACTCCGCCTTTGCCGTCAGCAACATCTTCACCAAATACATAAATCTTATCATTCCTGTCCATCTCTTCTCTTAGTGCATGGTTAATAGCATCAACCATTACGATAGGATTTCCTTGGTGAGAAAGTTTTTCATATTCAAGACGATCACGTTTTCCTGATTCATCTAAAACAAATCGTGTTGCAGTCTGCGGATCAGGTTCAGATTGTTTTAATGCCCAATCGGCAGCTTCAGTTATGTGGTCATTAATCTTCTTCTTGAATTCTTCATAAGCTAATTCTGTAAGTACACCTTTTTTAATCAGTAAATCTGAAAATAATTTTATCGGGTCTTTCTTTAAATCTTCCTGTAAAGAATCATCGGGACGATATTTTTTCTGATCATCTGACGATGAATGTGAAAACAATCTTACAACGTGTGCTTCAACAAGTGCCGGACCTTTACCCTGACGGGCATACTTAAATGCGGATTGAGCAATTGCATGTGACTGTAAAAAATCTGTTCCATCAACTTCGAGCCTTAAAAGATTTTCGTAACCTTTCATCATTTCGAGTACTGATGCATTTTTCCCGGCGGTTTGATTCTGAACCGGAACAGAAATTGCCCATTTGTTATTTTGAATTACAAATACAACGGGAAGTTTTTCTCTGGATGCCCAATTGACTGCTTCGTGAAATTCTCCTTGCGAAGTTGTTCCTTCACCAGCACTCACATAAACAACTCCGTTAATTCCTTTTTTCTTTAATGCCAATGCAGTTCCTACTGCTTGCAAAAATTGTGTACCTGTAGGACTTGATTGAGTTGGTATGTTTGCTTCTTTTGATGACCAATGACACGGCATCTGACGACCACCGGTTAATGGATCATCAGCTTTGCCAAGAAAAGCAAGAAAGAGATCTTCAGGTTTGCTTCCAAGCGTAATCGAAAAGCACATATCGCGGTAATATGGATAAGCCCAGTCAACACCTTTCTGCATTGCAAGACCGAACGCAACCTGTGTAGCTTCGTGACCGGCGCCTGAGATAAGGAAAAATGCTTTCCCCTGTTTGATGAGAGTCATTACTTTGTGATCGATTGCTCTTGAAACGCTCATCATACTTAGGGCATTCATCAATTCGTCTTTTGTCATTCCACCGAATGAATCAATTTTACCGGTCGGCGTTTTACCGTTTGATTTATCTATTACCGCATCTGCTTTTTCTTTTGCCATTTAATTTTCCTCTAATTTGTGTCTAAGTGTTTTTGCGGCTGAATAATATACCACTAAATCACGAAGACTCTAAGAAAGATTAATTAATGTTTTTAAGTAAGCATCTTTTTCACGAATTATAAAATGCTCGTATCCGAATACCTTCTGAAAATTATTAACAAGCTTTTCTTTTACTTCTTGTAAATCTATATCAGTACCAAGTTCTTTTTTTAGCGATGTTACTTCTTTATCCCTAATACCGCATGGTATAATTCCGCCGAAATAATTCAGGTCGGTATTAACATTGAAAGCGAAACCATGCATTGTAATCCACCGGCTAACTTTTATTCCTATTGCTGCAACTTTTCGTTGACCGATCCATACACCGGTGTATTTAGAATTCCTTTCCGTTGTTATTCCATATTCAGAACAGGTTAACATTATTACTTCTTCTAATCCTCTTAAGTATTCGTGTGTATCCTGTTTCCAATCTGTAAGTTTAATTATTGGATAACCAACAATTTGACCGGGACCGTGGTATGTTATATCTCCTCCTCGGTCAATCTCGTAAACATTTATTCCAAGTTCTTCTAATTGGTCATCGTTACTAATTAAATTTTCCTTATCAGCTACTTTACCAAGCGTATAAGTATGAGGATGCTCGAGCAAAAAAAA
>JAGVBL010000017.1 GCA_020059785.1 Ignavibacteriales bacterium
CACTGTAATCTTTGATGCCGGTCATTCCGAGCAAGGTCGAGGAATGACGAGCGGTGTCTATATCTACACAATTTCCGCAAATGGAATTGTTCAAACCAAGAAGATGCTCCTTGCAAAATAATTTACATACTAACCCGGTTAATTAATCGGGTTAGTATCTGTTCACTTCCTTATCTTTACCGCATGGAAAAATCAGAATTAATTTTACTTCCCGGGTTAAATAGACAGGTCCGCTTTCTAATACAAAAGCTAAACGGCAAGAGCTTGCTAAATGTTCTTGTTATTGGTTCATTCAGCGAGCTTGTTGCAAATAAAATTGTAAACAAATTCGGTTCAAACGTAGATATTATTGTAGAAGATTACGAATCGCTCATCAACTCAAAATACATAATCCGCAATTCACCAAATATAAATGTTAAGATGATGAGCTACGACTCAACCGATTACCCCGACGTCCATTTCGATTTAGTTTATGCACAAGCTTCAATTTCGCTTACAAAGCGGAATAAAATTATTAAGGAGGTTAAAAGAATTCTTAAACCCGGCGGATTCTTTTGCGTGGGAGAGATTGCTTCTCTCGATAAAAATGTTCCCCGGTTCGTTCATGATATTTACGATAATTCCGACCTGCTGCCATTGTTTTATGAAGACCTCGAAAAATATTACACCGAAAGAAAATTTAGCCTGATTGCCAAAGAAAATCTTTCGTCAACACTAAAAGATTATTTTTCAGTATCAATTGAAAATTATAACAACATTGCCGATACACTGGAGAGTGGTAAAAAAAGTTATTATAAAAAGGTAATCAATAAAATCAAACACGAATCGAATGCATATCTAAAGCTTGGTGCTGATAAATATATCGGTCTAATTGCGATTCTAATGACAAAGGAGAGCAATTGAAAAAGGGCGATCTGTTAGAACTCGAAATTACCGGTTATGCTTTCGAAGGAAAAGGTGTAGCAAAGATAATTAAGGAAGTACACTCACAAGAAGAAGATCCAAAAAAATTTGTTGTTTTTGTAAATGGAACATACCCGGGGGATAAAGTAATTGCACAAATCGGTAAAGTAAGAAAGTCTTATGCCGAAGCGCGTGTAAAAGAGTTTCTTTATAAATCGGAATTGAGAACAGAACCAAAGTGTAATTACTTTGGAACATGCGGCGGGTGTCAGCAACAGGATTTACTTTATGATTATCAGCTAAAATTTAAGGAAGAGCAGGTTAAAGATATTTTTGAACGGATTGGCGGATTAAAAAACTTTGTTTATTTACCAATTCAGAGATGTAACAAGGAATACTATTATCGTAATAAATTAGAGTTTTCATTTGAAAGAAAAAGGTGGTTAACCGAATCCGAAATTGCTTCGATGCAAGAAATTAAGGATAAAGATTTTGCACTCGGTTTCCACATACCGGGTTTATATGACAAAGTTATTGACATAGATGAGTGTTTTTTGCAATCGGAGCTAAGCAACCGGATTTTAAATTTTACACGATTTTTCTTTAAAAGTCGGTCAATTTCTATCTATTCTACTCAAAATCATGAGGGTTTTTTAAGAAATCTGGTAATTCGCCAATCTGAAAAAACAAACGACCTAATGATCAATCTGGTGACCTCGGAAGAAAACGAACGCTTGTTCATAGAATTTACCGAAGCTCTTGTTTATCAAATTCCGGAAGTAACAACCGTTATCAATAACGTCAATCTTAAAAAAGCCCAGGTTGCCGTTGGTGATTATGAGAAGGTGTATTTCGGACCGGGATATATTCACGATTATATCGGTAAACGGAAATTTAGAATTAGTGCAAATTCATTTTTTCAGACAAACACCTCACAAGCAGAAAAGCTTTACAACACTGCTCAAGAGTTTGCACAATTCATGGGAGAAGAGATTGTATATGATCTCTATTCCGGTGCCGGAACTATCCCAATATTTATCTCAGAAAATGTAAAACAAATTTACGGATTTGAAAGTGTTGAGCCGGCCATTGCCGATGCGCGGGTTAACATAGAAATTAATAATGTTAAAAATTTTACCCCGATTCTTGCCGATCTCAATAAATCATTCTTACCGGTAGCAGAAAAATTATTATTACCAAAGCCGGATGTTTTAATCGCAGATCCCCCGCGAAGCGGAATGAATCCCAAAACAGCATCAGATATTATCAATCTTAAACCCGAAAAGGTTGTTTATATCAGCTGCAACCCGGCAACTCAGGCAAGGGATATAAAATTATTGGTCGATGGCGGATATCAATTATTAAAGGTTTGTCCCGTTGATATGTTTCCGCATACTTATCACATCGAAAACGTTGCGCTGTTGAGAATAAAATAAGTCCGGACCCCTACCGAATCCGGACCATAATAAAATTAATTTATTTCACTACTTGCGGCAGATTAAATTGTTTGGAAAGTTTTCCGATAGATTCCAGGTCTATTTTGCCAACAATGTTAACCAATGCGGCTCTTCCTTTTCCGCTTAGAGTTGTAATTACCAAACCGCTGTATCCACCGCCCTGTGCTGGTTTAACATAAACGTTTGAGTAATTATCCTTGCTACGCGATTTAATAATGCGAACCCAGTTCTTTCCGAGCAGATCATTTTCCATAGAATCAATTACCTTACCGGCTTTATCAATATCTTTTTCGTTAATCATAAACTCCTCAACCTTTACAAGTTTTAATCCGCCCAAAATATTGCCAATACCATCTTCTTCTTTACTGGCTAAACCGGCAACCATTTTAAGTAATGCTTCTTCCAGAAAGACTTCATTTATCGCCTCTCCGCTTTTTAAGCTGGAAAAGTCTGTGAATTCAAAATAACCCGGATCTTTCCTTATATCTGTTTGCTGTGCGGATAAATATTGCACGCTAAACAATAAAAACAACAACATTAATTTTGCGGCTTTCATTTTGGTTCTCCTTTTATTAATAATTTATTTACTATTTCTATTCCCTGCCCGATTGGTTTTACTACATGCTCTGCGATAATTTCCTTTTCTAGTTTCTCTTTTGTGTTATTCATAATGTTGCCGATAAGCTGCAATGCATATCTTGCCTCTTCATTTGCTTTTTGAATTTCTGCATTACTGTATTGTTGTTGAACCGGGGGATTTATAATAACCGAAAGGGCAACAATTATAAATAATGCTGCGGTTACCAATGC
>JAGVBL010000113.1 GCA_020059785.1 Ignavibacteriales bacterium
GAGTTGTCATTTCTTCACCACCAATTAATTCAGTTGGCAGCGGAAACCCGGTAATAAAAATTCTTTCGTCCGGAACTCCATACGCTTTTAACCTTTGGGCGGCTTTACCACAAGGTGCAAAATAATGTATCCGGCTTTCATAGGGTTGACGCGCTACCCAGACACGGTTCAAGTCCGCATCGCAAATAATGCAATAGACATTATGAAAACCTTTCATATCTGCAGCAATAGCAGATGCATAGAAGGATGTAACAATCGGCAAATTTTTTTGTTTTACCTTTTCTATCATGGCCGAACACAATCCTTTCTTTATACTCGATTCAAGCAAATCAACCTGGAATGTAGCGTTAGATAAATCTCTCATCGGGTAATAGGAAGGAATATGAAGTAACGCATCCAATAAATTGAAGATTGGTTTTCCGATAATTGGAATTCCTTTAGCACGGGACATAAATTCATAAGCGCCCAGAACACGCTTCCATAATTTTTCTTCATTCTTTGATGCTGCATCACCGGCGCCAACAGTAATAATTTTTTCTTCTGCAATTTCTCTTAACGGATGAACAGCGCGCTGGTGCCCGTATCCCATTGTTGCAGATATAACCCATGCTTTTACTTCTTCAATCATAATATGCTTTGGTTTTGATCTTGTCTGTGTTTCTGTAGAGTAATGATTTAAACAAAATTTTTATGTTCGACCAAGAATTTTATCCATTATCAAACTTGTATGGGCGCCGGTGTCACCGTTACTCGGAGAAATACCTTTACCCAATAAGTCGTTTACTACTAATTGAATAAGCGGTTGCGCAACATGCGGCGGATGTTCAATATTAATTTCTTCAATTCTATTATCAATATGGAGTCTTACCGGCTCATTGGAAAATGTTGAATAGGTTATTTTCCCTTTTGTACCAAGTACTTCTGTTTCATCTAAATTATTATATGCACTGAAAGACCAGATTCCATTACCGCAGATTCCATTTTCGTAGATAAATGTTGCAGAAACAGTATCTTCGGCTTTATATAGCTTTGATTGATTAGAAGTGTAGCCCGATGCATCGGTAATTTTACCAACTAAGAATTGAATCAGATCGATCATGTGAGAGCCGAGATCGCAGAAGTAACCGCATCCTGCAATGGATGGATCAACGCGCCAGTTATCCGGACTTAAATCTTTATCTGTTGTCTGCTGAAAAAACTTAATTGAGACGGAACGAATTTCTCCTATTCTATTCTCTTCCAATAGGGACTTAACTTTTAAGAATCGTGGTAACGCTCTTCTGTAATATGCAACAAATAGTGGAACATTAAATTTCCGGCAAGCTTCAACCATTTCGATGCACTCGCTATAATTAAGCGCCATCGGTTTTTCAACATAAACGGGTTTGTCGGCTGAAGCCGCAGCAATAGTATATTCTTTGTGTGTAGATGGAGGTGTAGCAATATAAACAGCATCAACATCCGGGTCGTTTATCAATTTGTTTGCATCGTTATACCATTTAGGCACATTGTGTCGCCGTGCATAATCCTCTGCAAGTTTTTCATTTCTCCTCATTACAGCAACAAGTTCCGAACCTTCAGCTTTCTGAAAACCGGGCCCGCTTTTAACTTCTGTAACGTCCCCGCAGCCGATAATTCCCCATCTTACTTTTGATATCATTCGGCAATAAGATTTATTTGATCGGATTTATATACAATTAATTTTTCATGTGTAGAATCATTCGCAGCATTAATCATTGCATCTGCAACTCTTTCTGCTTTTATGGGTTTGTATTTTTTAAATGAGGGAATAAGTCCACCAATAAAATTTGCTAAAGCAATTCCAATTTTTTCTCCAGGTCTTGGGTTCTCCCTCTCTCCAATTAGTCCTGCTGGTTGAAATATTACAATTCTACTGAAAGGCATTTCAGACACAGCATAATCAAGAGAACCTTTCATTCTAAGATAAAAATTTGGCGAGAACCTGTTAGCACCAATTGAAGAGACAAGAAAATATTTTTGAACATGATTTTCTGCTGCCGCTCTGGCAACTTCATATTGATAAGTATAATCAACAAGATATTGTTTTTCTTTACTTCCGGCTTGTTTAATTGTTGTGCCCAGTGCAGAGAATAATTCATCACCGGAAATTTTATCTCCCCACATTTCAATCAGATTAAAATCTACAATATATTCATGAAGTTTAGGGCTGGTTAACCCGGTTGCTCTTCTTGTAAAAACTTTTACCTTAGCGTATCGAGGATCATTCAATAATTTTTTAACAAGAAGTCCCCCGATAAGACCGGTTGCTCCAACAACAATAGCCGTTTTTAGATTTTGTTCCGCCATGCTTCAAAGAATTGTTTTGAAATGTGCAGCTCTTTAAATCCGGTATAAACTTAATTCAAAGATAATAAACAATAAACTAATCTATTAAATAAATATAGTTCGGAAGTTTGATTACATAGCCGGAGTATCCTCCGTAAAAATCGCTCATCTGGTCACCTATATTTGCAATTATGTTGAATCCTTTTTGAGTGAGCTCTTTTCTTTTATCAAGTTTAAATTCTGAGGCGGATAAATTCCGTTCGTTTTTGTTGCGTACAATAACCGTATCGAATTTTGTATAACCCTGATCAACTAAGTTTTTTAATGTTGCCTGGTAAGAATCGTCGTTCCTACCGGAGATAAAAACCACATTAATATTCTTTGTGAGCAGAAAATCGTAAAATCTTTTTGTTTGCGGAATTGCAACCGCATCAGATTGTTTAAGCCATTCAAGCCAGATATCGTAGTAATATCCAAAATCAATTTTTTTTATGTGCTGATAATTTGCCAACGACGTTTCATCAATATCAAATATAACTGTTGGCTTTTCCGGCAATGTCAATCCATTAATATGATCTATTGCTTTATCTATAATTTCTTTACAATCTCTTTCGTACTTACTGGACTCATAATAATTCTGAACAACTTTCTTTGCGGCGCCCAGGTTTACAATCTCATCAGTATTATTATTTGAACATCTTATAAACAGAACCGTCAATAAAACAATAATAAATACGGATTTATAATTCACTACGCTTTCCTTTCTAATTCTTATTATAAAATATATTTACTCAAATCCCTGTTCTTAACAATCTTATCTAATTTATTGTTAACCATCTCGCCGGAAATTTCCACTTCGGATTTAGGCATTTTATCGGGCACTTCAAACAAAATATCTTCAAGTAATGTTGTAAGAATTGTATGTAATCTTCTTGCACCAATATTTTCAACCTGATCATTAACCAGAGCTGCGGTCTTAGCAACTTCCTTAATTGCAGAATCAGTAAATTTAATTACAACACCTTCCGTTTGAAGAAGTGCAGTATATTGTTTTAACAATGCATTTTGAGGAAGAGTAAGAATCTTTATGAAATCTTCTTCCGTTAAACTCTTAAGTTCAACACGAATTGGAAAGCGACCCTGAAGTTCGGGAATTAAATCTGATGGTTTTGAAACATGAAACGCACCTGATGCAATAAACAGAACATGATCAGTTTTAACCGGTCCATATTTAGTATTCACAGTAGAACCTTCAACAATAGGAAGCAGATCCCTCTGAACCCCCTCGCGGGAAACATCGGGTCCTTGCTGACTTTTAGCTCCGGCAATTTTATCGATCTCATCGATAAAAACAATTCCAGATTCCTGAACACGTTTAATAGCTTCTTTCTGAACCGCTTCCATATCAATTAATTTTTCTGCTTCTTCCTGAGCAATAATTTTGCGGGCTTCTTTTATTGCAGTTTTTCTTTTCTTTTTCTTTTTAGGAATCATACTGCTGAACATTTCCTGTAGATTCATGGACATATCATCCATACCCATAGGTCCGAGAACCTGCATACCGAATGCGGGAGATGTTATGTCGAATTCAATCATGCGGTCGTCAAGTTCACC
>JAGVBL010000102.1 GCA_020059785.1 Ignavibacteriales bacterium
CGGCAACAGGATTAACTTTCAAACCGATTCTGTCTTTTGGAGAAACAAATTTAAGCCATGCATCTTTGAGGTTGTTTAAACCTGTTAGAGCAAGCATTCCCTTTGCTACCATGTCATACGCAGATTGATAAACTATTTTGTTATCGGCAGTGCAATTTTCATGATTAATCTGCACAACTTTACCCGGATATTTACCGGGCATCGAATCATCATTTCTTGGATGTTTCAATGCATCTTCGATATTTGTTTTTGGCTTAGCCGGCGGTTCGGATGTTATTTGTGCGATTGAGTTGTTAAAAACAAAGATCATTAATATCAGTACGGAAAAATAATTAATTGTGCGAGCAGAATAGGTTCTCATTTCATTATTCCATAGTTATTGGAAAAAGATAGAACAAAATTATCGAGTTGAATTGTAATTGCCTAATAGAAATGAATAAAAAGAAGTGAGTAAAAAAAGCCCCGCTGTTAACGGGGCTTTAAGCTGAATAATCAATAATATTATTTAACCAGCATCAGTTTTTTTGTTTCGCTGAATGTACCGGCTTCTAAACGGTAGAAGTAAATCCCGCTTGTTAACTTTGATGCATTGAATGTTACATTATAATAACCGGCATGCTGTTCTTTATTAACAAATGAAGCAACTTCGTTTCCAAGAATGTCGAATACTCTTAATCTTACAAATGCAGTTGTAGGTAATTGGTAACTGATAACGGTAGAAGGATTGAATGGATTGGGATAGTTCTGATCAAGTGAGAATTCCGTTGGGATTAAATTTTCTGTCTTAACACTAACAACTGTTCCGTATTTTGTTAACCCAAAAGCACTGCCAATCCAAACATTATTGTTTTTATCTACCACAATATCATTAACACAATTACCAGGAAAGGTAGTTTGACTTTGATAATGAGTGAATGTTGAACCGTTAAAAACATATACTCCTTTATAATTTCCGAATTGACCGCAAAAACCTGTTCCTATCCATACATCATTATTCCGGAAGGCTATTGCAGAGACAAAATCATCTATCGGATGAGTAGAAGATTTATAAATAGTCCAAGTTGAACCATTATATTTTGAAAGCCCGCCGCCAACAGTCTGATTATTTACATAGTCGGTTGTTCCAACCCAGACATTTCCCAAAGCATCTCCGGCAATAGTTCGTAAATAATTTCCTCCTAAGCCGCCTTGTGTATTGTCTTTCCCAAATACAGACCAGTTTACTCCATCAAATTTATAAAGACCGATACGAGTACCGCACCAGACATTTCCGTTTTTATCAACACCAATTGCCTCGGCACCATAACTATTAAAATTATCTTTAAATACATTTCCCTGAGCCCAACTGCTTCCGTTGTATCTTAACACACCAGGATCGTTATAAGACGAAGGAGTCAATCCAACCCATATATTACCTTGATTATCCACCTCGATTGCATAAGTATAATTATTAGTTAATGCACCGGATTCTTTTGTGAATTGTGTCCATGTATTTGTAGAAGGATTAAATCTGAAAACACCATTTGCATAATTTGCTACCCAAATGTTGTTTTGTTTATCAACAGCTACATCAATAATAGTTTTATCTTTTAATGGAGAGTTAGAGGTATTGTAATTAGTCCAGTTAGTTCCATCAAATTTTACTAAACCGTTAAAATAAGTTCCTATCCATAGTACTCCGTTTGCATCTGTAGCCAAACATTCAACATTATTATCCGGCAGCTTACCATTTGTATTTACTGTTGTGTAAGTATACCAGGATTGAGCACTTAGATTAACTACTACAAAGAATATAAAAATTATTGAAAATATTTTTTTCATATATCCTCCTTAACACATAATGTGTCGTAATAAATATTAATTTAAGATTGGATTGAGATGATTGGTTTAAATATATCTGAGAAAAATTCTGATGTGTCAGAATATTTGATGACGGCTGGATATAAGTATTGCATTTTAATATTTGCATTCTGTACTGAAGAATTCAGGTTTAAACACAACAATGAATTCGACAATAGTGAACATAGAAGATGAATTCTAAAAAGTCAATGATAAGTTAAATTGATGTGACAACAGATAAATAATTTATAAATATAGAATTGCATAAATAAAAACGCCGGACAATCCGGCGCTTAAAAATACCTCTGGTGCCTTTATTAATTTGTTACTATTTCCTGTTTTTTTCTGCCTTTCATAAAGTAGGCAATAATCAATACAACAATAACGCCAATGAGAATCACGTAGGTCCAGTTAAAAACCGAAGCCGGTGCAACTTTTTCTTTCCACATACTTATGCGGGATTCAATAGTGTCTTTGTTGGCTTCCGTCATCATGTTATTTTCAATTAATATTGGAATCCATGTCGGCTGAACTTTAGCAAAGTAAACACTGTCTGTAAATGTGTAAAAGATTTTTTCTGATTCATCGAAACTTTTTACACCAAGATTTTTTAATTCATCATCAATAAAAGAAGTAGTGCTGTTTGTAAATTGATCTCCGCTGCTGAAAGGCAAAAGTTTAAGATTCTTTTCTCTGAAAAGTTTGCTAACCTGGTTCCACATTTCTTCGTTAATTCTCTGGTTCCAATCGTTAAACATGTTGTCTATGCCGGCTATTTCAGTAGCTTTATCGCGCTTATTTAAATATACATCTGCTAATTTGGGTCCAATCTGTTTCCACACTTTGTTGAAATCCCTGTATTGCTTTTTCATTTCCGAAAGGTCATCGGGGGTAAGCTGTGTAACTCTCATGAATTGAATGTTGTCGTTTATTGCCCGTTCAATATTGTAGAACAGATTTCTGCTATCCACTTTAGAAATAATGGATTGTTTTTCTGCATCATTTAAAGTAGATGGCGCTTTTACAAATTCTGCAAGAAGACTATCGACTATATCGCGGACTAATAGGTCTCGCTGCTGAATGTTGGTTCTCAATTGGGCTACTAATTTTTCGAGTGATGCTATTGTAGCCGCATCTTTCTCAACTCTTAAATTGAGCTGACGGATCTGTCCGAGCAAATCCTGGTTCTTTTCGCTCAATTCTGTTACCTGAGTTTTTAATGTGCCGACAGTTGTAGTGAGCTCGACAATTTGAGTAAAGTCGCTTTTCCTTACTTCAAGTGCGCGTTCAATTTTTTGAAGTGATGCCTCAAAATTATCTGGGTAAAGACTCTTATCAAGAAGCTGCTTGTCCGGTGTAAATTCCTCTCTAAGTTTTACAATACTCAATCCAATCTGATTACATTCTTCCAGCGATGTTGCATTCTTAATTGCATCTTCAATTTGCTTGTGTTTTGCTTTAAAGTTCTGTGTCTTTTCGTAATCGGATTGAGCAACTGATATCGAACAAAAAATTAATGATATAATTGCAACTGTAAACAAACGTGATTTCATTTCTTACCTCACTAATCCTTTGTAGTTCATTAAATATTTTTTTGATCCGTCTATTAATTCAATATTTGGAGATTTTTGATTCAATACCGGAGAGGTTAAACTTTCGGTCTCCGAAATCGTAATCTTCTTTTCTAATTTCATCCCGTTTTCTACCGGCAGAAACAAATAAACATTTTTGAATTCTTTACCAGTTATGTAATAATAGCCGGACTTATCACGAATAATTCTTAACTCTTTGCCGGAGAAATTAGTTGAGTCCTTGAATTCTTCGAAGAAAAGTTTTTTTACATTTAATGAGAATGTGTAACGGTCTTCTGATACAAATCCTCTTTCATCAACTTTTAAAACGTTTTCAATCGGCCAGGAAAAATCGGAAGGACTTAGTATCAACGAAGAGCAAGCATATGTTGTAATAAGTACAATGGATATTATAACAATCCGCACTTTAAACATTTTATAACCTCCCTAAAATTTATCTCTATTAACTTAACTAAATAGCAGATTATTTAGAAGATACTATTTACTATTTTTACAGCGATGCATAATAATAATTAATTCAATCTAGATTAAGAGAACGAACAAGAACAAGAGCATGAATAAGATCATGAGCAAAAGCATGAATAAGA
>JAGVBL010000060.1 GCA_020059785.1 Ignavibacteriales bacterium
AAGAACGAAATACTCTCTTTGCTCGAAGATTTTTCCGGGAACATCTGGATCGGTTCACATTTGGGAAAGGGATTAAGCAAGTACGAACCGTTTGGTGTAAAGTTCAAACAACTGAACAGAGATCCATTAAACAAAAATGGGCTTAATGATGATGTGGTATGGGCAATTTCAGAAGATAATGATGGTAATCTGTTGGTAGGAACTTACAAGGGCGGGTTAAATATCTGGGATAGAAAAAAAAATCATTTCTACAACTATCAATTTAATCCTCATAATCAGAATTCAATAAGCGACAATCACATAAGAACAATATTGTTTGATGAAAGAAATTTTTTATGGATAGGAACATTTAATGGTGGACTAAATCTTTTCTATGATAATAAGTTTATCAACTTTAAAAACGATCCGCTCGATAGTTTAAGTTTAGGTGCTAATCAAATTCAATCCGTTTTTGTTGATAAAGAAAAAAATACATGGATTGGTACATTTGGCGGAGGACTTCATAAATTAGAACCGTTTGTAAATCTTCCCGGTAAATTATCTTTTAAAAAATATATACATAATTCCAATGATCCATTCAGCTTGAGCGACAATAGGGTATATACTGTTTTTGAAGACAGCGATGGAATCTTATGGATTGGAACTTTCGGCGGCGGACTTAACAAATTTGATAAAAAGAGAGAAAATTTTATCTGTTACAAAAATATCGCGGGAGATGAATCGAGCTTAAGTGATAATAGGGTTATGGGAATTTATGAAGACAGATCCAAAAATCTGTGGATTACTACTTACGGAGGCGGATTATTAAAATTTGATAAACGAAAAGAAAAATTTACCCGCTATGATAAAAAGAATAGAATTTACAGCTCCGTTGTTTATGGAGTTCTTGAAGATAATAACGGAAATCTCTGGATTAGCTCCGATAACGGTATTTTTAAGTTCTCGCCAATATCGGAACTGTTTACTCAATACGACTTAAGCGACGGATTGCAAAGTCTTGAGTTTAGCGGCGGTGCTTACTTTAAATCCCGGTCGGGCGAAATGTTCTTTGGTGGAATTAACGGATTAAATTATTTTCATCCTGACAGCATTAAAGAAAATTACTTTGTACCGCCGGTTGTAATTAGTTCGGTTAGAGTTTTTAATGAACCGCTCAAAGGCGAAATTGATTCTGTCTATTTATCATATGATCAGAATTTCCTATCAATTGAATTTTCAGCACTCGATTTTACAAGCCCTTCTGATAATCAGTATGCATATATTTTAGAGGGAATTGAAGACGAATGGCATTTTGTGGATTCGAGAAGAAGAGTTGCAAGTTATACTAATCTGGCTCCCGGCCAATATGTGTTCCGTGTTAGAGGTTCTAACAATGATGGTGTTTGGAACAATGTAGGAACAGAACTTCATGTATTTATTTCTCCTCCATACTGGCAAACCTGGTGGTTTGTTACTCTTACGGTTTTGTTTGCAGCGTTCATAATTTATTATATAGGAACTATTCGTTATAGAAATCTGCTTTCGATTGAAAAACTTAAAAGCAAATTATCAGCCGATTTACATGATAATGTTGGATCGGGACTTACAGAAATTTCGATACTGAGTGAGCTAGCCGTAAATGAAATTAAATTGAACAACCATGATTCAATAAACAAGATAAATACAATTAGTGAAAAAGCAAGAATGCTGATAGATAACATGAGCGATATTGTATGGATGGTTAATCCACAGCGCGATTCATTATATCATGTTATTCTACGTCTTAAAGATTCATACAGCGATCTGCTCAATTCCATGGGTATTTCCTTCGCAACGCTAAATCTTGAAAAGTTCTCTTCGGTTAAACTTCAGATGGAATACAAACAGAATCTGTTTTTAATCTTCAAAGAAGCAATTAATAATTCCCTTAAGCATAGCGGATGTAAATCAATTACTTTAGAAGCTAATATAGTTAAGGATTTTCTAGAACTTACCTTAACAGATGATGGACTTGGAATGGATCTGGAAAAAATAAAATGCGGTAATGGATTATTGAACATGAAAAGCCGGGCAACACTTATTGGCGGATCACTTAAAATTGAATCTAACAATTCCGGCACAAAAATCGCATTCAGCGGAAAAATAAGCCGCCTTAAATAACCCTCAGGATACAAATTAGTATTTACCTAAAGAGAATATTTCAATCACAAAATTGTCTAAAATAACTTACTTTTGTTATGTAACATTTCCTTAGTTGAATGATAAAAGTAGCCATAATAGAAGACAATACTACAATTAGAGATGGACTTACCGCGCTAATTAACGGAACGCCCGGGTACAGTTGTGTTGGTTCATTCCCGGATTGCGAGACGTTCCTCCATAAAATTCCCGCACTCGATGCAAATGTTGTATTAATGGATATCGGGTTGCCGGGCATGAGCGGAATAGATGGAATCTCGCGAGCAAAAAAAATTAAACCGGAGCTGAACATTCTAATGCTGACTATTTACGAGGATAGCCAATCTGTAATTAAAGCTCTCTGTGCGGGTGCTTGTGGCTATCTTGTTAAAAAAACTCCTCCAACCAGATTATTAGAAGCAATTAAAGATGCATTCGAAGGTGGTGCGCCAATGAGTTCTTTAATTGCTCGACAGGTTATTACTCTTTTCCAGCAGAATGTTGGACTTCAAAACGAAGATAAAGATTCTCAGCTTTCAGCCAGGGAAAAAGAAGTATTAACATCACTTGCCGATGGAAATAATTATCAATCAATAGCAGATAAGCTTTTTATTAGTGTGGATACTGTCCGGCATCATATCAGAAACATTTATCGTAAGCTTCACGTTCACTCGCAATCCGAAGCCGTTGCTAAAGCAATAAGAAAAGGAATTATTTAATATAAAGTTAAGGGGAATGGATATGAGATCCAGAGTAATTAAAAAGAAATTACATCTATTTGTTTTAGTTACATTTCTAGCAATAACAATTAATAGCTGTATGCCCGGTAGCGAAGCTATGCGTGAGAAAAGTCCGGCCGGATTTTTTATGGGTATTTGGCACGGATGGATTGCACCTGTCTCTTTAGTTGTTGGATTATTTAAT
>JAGVBL010000290.1 GCA_020059785.1 Ignavibacteriales bacterium
CCAATCAATGCATTGAATAACATCAGTCCGCTTATCAGATAAGCATCCATAAACTTGGAAAGTAAAAAAGAGATGATAATTGTCAACTCGAGCATTATGGCAGTAAGTCCCCAAAAGTTTTTTAGAAATAAAAGTATTCTGGATTGTTTTTTTTCCAGAACCTCGTTAAGTCCATAAGTTGATTGCCGTTGCTTAACTTCTTCGTCACTTAAACCTGAAGTAACTTGTACTTTAAATTCTGATAATACTTCAGCAACAGATTTTGCTTGATAAGGATTTTCCTGATTAGTCATAATAACTTTAAAGTTTTATAAAGGTTTAGTTCGTAAGGATTTCAATTCTTTTTATTATTTAGATGATGCAACAATTTTTTTATCTCTTCGATATTCGTTTGTATTGTTTTTAAGTCTTCTTGTATATCTTCAATCTCCTTTTCAGCTTTCAGATTTACTTCAAAATCAGTTTCGGCTCTTATTTCCGCGTGCTTGGATTGTAAATTTTGCCCAACCATTATTAAAGGCATTAGAAAAATCTGAATCATATTAGAGATAAAAAGCCAAAAAACAAACGCCGGATAAGGGTCAAAACGAAGATTAGGAGGAGCGAACATATTCCAGCTAAGCCAAATTACAGTCCAGAAAAATATTATCGCGAAAAACCCGATTGTGCCAACTTTGTTAGTTATCCATATTGCAAATTTTTCGGATTCGCTTAATAATTCCTTATAAATTCTATTTGCATTTTGTATTCTCATATAAATATGATGTTTGTTTATGAATGACTATTATTTTTTAAATCTTCAGTTGGAGGATTTTTTTTATCAATAATCAATCTTTTTATAAGAAAGTAAATAATTATCAATATTAAAAGAATGAGAACAATGATTAAAATATGCTTGTGAATTTGTTCAAGCATTAAGTTCCATTTTTTGCCAAAAGTAAATCCAATCGTAACAAATGTAATTGACCAGATTAGTCCGCCAGTATATGCAAACAAAGCAAACTTAGAATAATTGGTATCAGCACTACCGGCAATAAGTGCAGTTAAATGTCTTACTCCGGGAATAAAATATCCAAATAAAAACAGCCATTCGCCATAACTTTCAAACCACTTTTTTGTTTTGTGTATTCTTTCATCAGTAATATGGAAAAAACGACCGTGCTTATGCAAAAAATTTAATCCAAATTTACGACCGATAAAAAAACTAATTGATATTCCTGAAATGCTTCCAAGATAGGCTGAGAATACTGTGGGAATAAGATGAAGGCTGTTTTGTGAAATTAAATATCCAGCAAAAGTTAAAATTGTTTCATCAGGAATTGGTAGCCCGATAATTCCGAGTGCCATTGAAAAAAACAGAGCAAAGTAACCATATTGTTCAACAGTATGTAATAGAAACTCAAGAATATTTTTACCTATAGTTTTTTATAAGAAATATCGAGCTATGCAAAATTTAATCATTCGGTTCCCACTCTGCGCCGGCTATTGTGCCAATTAATTTAACCTGGTTATTAACTTGCTTAACTATTAAGACAAAATTTCTATTTGTTTTTAAAATCCATTGTTTATAAGTGGGTATATCTCTAATTAATGGCTCATGAAATTTGCTCTCGACAAATTCATCCGCTTGCTCAAAATGTATAAAGTTGATTACAATTTCAGTCAATGGCAGAGTGTCATTTATACTATCAGACACCGAATCAAATTTGTAAAAAATGTTATTGATCCGATCATCATTTACATCTTCCTTATAGCCAATCCACTCTAATGATCTGATTTCATTGTTGTTAAAAAAAGTGTGTCTTTAATAGTGGCAAATTCAGCCAGCGACATCCCGAGATAAATACCATTTAGATATTCCGGCAAATAATCTGTAGAATTAGCTATGTTTATTTTGTGGAAATGGTGTTCGGGACTAAATTCATAATCCTGAGCAGAGATATTTGAAATAGTAAATAATGTTAATATGGTGGCGAAATAAAAAACATATGTTCTTTTCATAAAAACTCCCGGATCAATTTAATTATAGAATTTTTGCAATATTGATTTTGAAAACAAACAAATATTTTTCACATAATTAATAAATCAAAATATGGCTAATACTAAATCAACACACATCCTGTCAACATCTTCCAATTTGCTTGGATTTTGTTTGCTTGTACTTACGTCAATAAAAATATCCAGGTTTCACGAAGCAACTATAATAGATGAATTTACAGGGGCTGCTACCATACTGCTAATGACAGCCAGTGTATTATCATTCTTATCACTTCGTGCGAGTAAAGAGAAACAAAGCAAATACTTGGAAAAAGTTGCAGATGTAATTTCTTAATCGCTCTTCTAATAATTTTTACAATAACATTTTTAGTAGCTTTTTTTATTGTGTTTTAGTTACGGAACAAATTAATCTTCAATTAATTTAAGTATTGATGGAAATACAATAACAAGTAAAGGTATCGCAATTATAAATCCACCTATTATTGCAATTGCCAGCGGCTGATGCATCTGAGCGCCGGTTCCAATGCCAAGAGCTAAAGGAAACAACGCTACAATTGCGCCAAGTGCCGTCATAAGATTTGGTCTCAAACGCGTAGAGACGGAATATACAATCGCTTCTTCTTTGTTCATTTTATTTTTTTTGCATCGTTAAATTGCAGAAAAGTAAAAATTGCATTTTCACCAATGATTCCAACAATCATCACGATACCTGTATAACTACCAACATTAAGTGGAGTGCCTGTTATAAAAAGTGCGGTAACACTTCCCGCAATTCCAAGAACTGCCAAAAACACAACTATTAAAGAAATTTTAATATTTCTGAACAAGAATAAAATTACAGTGAATACCAACAAAACCGCAGAGAAAAGTATAAGCAATAATTCTTTGAACGCTTGCTGCTGTTCAGCATAAGCTCCACCGTAAATTATTTGATAACCTTGAGGTAAGAGTAATTTCTTCTGTAATGTATTTTGAATTTCCTTAAGCGCTGTTCCCAAATCTATATTATTTAATCGTGCAGTTACGGCAATCATTTCTTTAAGATTTTCTCTATCAATTTCCGCCACACCTTTTGTTACAACAATATTTGCGAATTCGTCAATTGGCTTTAGTTTTCCATCCGGCAGAAAAATAAAATTCTTCTTTAAATTATTAAACGATACTTGACCCGGTGCTTCAAGCATTCTGATATCAACAAGACGATTTTTCTCTAAAATATTCCCCGCTACAACTCCTTCAATTTTTGTCTGCATTTGAAATTGAAAATCGCTTGGCGTTAATCCGTATTGAGCAAGATTAGCAACTTTCGGTTCAAGGTTGATAGAAGGACCGGCAATCGTAATTCCATTAAATACGTCCGCCATTCCATTAATGTTAGAAATGATATTGGAAACAGAATCGGCAAGTTGGGTAAGTTGAACCGGATCATCTCCATAAATTTTTATTTCAACCGGTTGAA
>JAGVBL010000203.1 GCA_020059785.1 Ignavibacteriales bacterium
ACCGTATTTACGATACATTTATTGACGAAGACGAACTGCGTATTTGCGATGATACTACTGCAAAAATATTCGATTCGCTTGAACCGCGTCCTTATTCTTCACGCGAACTACTATGGCACTTTGGAAAATACCTTGAAGATAACGGCGGACCGAAAGTTGACGACAGTGTTATATGGGCAGCTTATAAAAATAACGTTCCAATATTCGTACCGGCATTCTCCGATTGCTCAGCCGGATTTGGAATTGTGATGCACCAGCATAATAAGCCGGAGAAACATGTATCGTTCGATTCTGGAAAAGATTTTTATGAACTGACTCAAATAAAACTGAACAACAAAGAAACCGGAATTTTTATGATTGGCGGTGGAGTTCCTAAAAACTTTACACAGGATATTGTTGTAGCAGCGGACATTCTACAGGAAGATGCACCAATGCATAAATATGCTATACAGGTTACTGTTGCAGATGTTCGTGATGGGGCACTTTCAAGTTCTACTCTAAAAGAAGCAAGCTCTTGGGGTAAAGTTGAAACTACTTATGAACAGATGGTTTATTCCGAAGCAACATTAGCAATGCCTTTAGTTGCCGGTTATGCTTATCATAAAGGTGTATGGAAGAATAGAAAGAAAAGAGAATTACAGAAATTGTTTTTGAAAGAATCGGTGGTAATTAAATAAATACTTCTACAAAACCTCGAAGGTCAATGACCTTCGAGGCTATAATAAAATCACTTCATCAATACCATCTTTTTAGTTTGAGTAAAATTATCCGCAGAAATTGTATAAAAGTAAACGCCGCTTGCAACCCTTTTACCGTAATTATCAGTTGCATTCCAGTAAATGTTATGCTTGCCGGCTATTCTTACTTCATCTATTAATGTTCTTACTTCATTACCAAGCACATCGTAAATTTTTATTTGAACATTACTGGATTTTGGCAGACTGAAACTAATAACCGTTTCCGGATTAAACGGATTGGGATAGTTCTGCTCTAAAACGTAAGATGAAGGCAACAATTCAATAGGTTCACTTATATTAGAACCAATGCTGCTTACATAAGCTCTAATTAAGAAAAGAAATATGTAACCGTCTTTACCGGAAACAGAATAGAATATCCATCTTGGCGGACTATTGGTTGATTGATAAGAGAAGCTATAATAAGAAGATGTCGACTGATAGTAAGTTGACATTACTCTATTTGTAGAAGGATAAGACGCTCCAATAGGAAATTGAACAGTAAAGTTTTTATCTGCTGTTAAATTAAACGAACGAAGATCAACTTTAACCCAATTGGGATATGGTATTTGATATGGATAATCTGGATTGACTCTCTCATTCTCAGGGATAACTCCTGGCGGTGTATTAATTGTGGGTATTGCTGTAATTGATGCCATCAATCTTCCGCCTAACCTATTTGATAGACCCAAATATTCCAGAACTCTTCCTTGAATTGAAAGTGTACCGCGTAAAGCGACTTTAATTGAATCAATCTTCATTCCACTTATTGCTTCAAAATAAACAGCAACACTATCGCCCGGTGTTAATTGTAAATAGCCCGTAGGTTCTGTTGCATCGTAGGCAAGTTCAAAAGTCTGAGCTACGGCTGTGCCGGTAGAACTATAGCTAAAACTAAATTTATCTGTAGAAGGGTTTGCAATAAAAGCATTCATATCAGACACATAAACTGCAAAGGTAATTTCGGTAAATGTTGTACCATAATCGCTGAAATTTACGTTTGTATTAGTAGGAACGTTTTCCACCTGGATAATTGATGAACCGATTTTAATTGCTTTTACTTTTAGGCTGGCATTACCGTTACTGTTAAAATTAATAGTTAGGTTTTTACCGCCTTTGTAAGTTAGATACTGAACACCATACTTGAATACTCCGCTTGCTGTAGAGTTTACATTAGGATTTGTATAAACAGTGCTGGCTGCTTTAGGTTGATTTGCCAATATGTAACCGTATCTGGTATTGTAATTCCTATTATTCAGATAATTTGCAATAAACCAGTCTTCAAGAAGTAATGAAAAGTTTCTATTCCCTTCCAGGTCCAGTGACAATGATGCATTTGTAATTCCGTCAAAATCCCTGAAAGCACTTTGCAGATATCTTCTAAAAAAATTAGGAGTAAGTTGTTCGCTTAAATAAAGTGCATATCTTGCTGCACGTGCATAGTCAGTTAATGTCCCACCCCAGGAGGTAGTATAAACATTTGTGCTACTTGAATATAAAGAAGTCGATCTTAGATTATATCCATTAAGATAAGAAGCAATTTCAGAGAATGCTTCGTTAAAAAATGTTTGTGAACTTGGAGGAGAGTTCCAATGAATCATATGCTGGAATTCATGTGCTGTTATACTCATTCCAGAATAAATTCCACCATCAGACCTCAGGTTTAACGGATTTGCATCAAGATAAAATACTTCTGCTTTATTACTGTTGGAAGCATTCCCCTGATTATAACTATAAAAATAGCCAGCAGTATAACCACTAGTAGAACCTGTAACGTAACCGTCCCTTATATTTAATATTAAGATTACAATTCTAGGATCATTATCAACATTTGGAGGATTACCAAAATATTCAACATTAGTTTGATAAATTCCCTTTGTAGAATTTGGTAATGCATTTTTCGTATCGAAAGCTTCTAGAACCTTATTAACTGCAATTTGATCAACTCTTCCATTATTCCATAAGGAATCTTCAACAAAAATATAACAGTTATTACCAATTGCCCGGCATGTTGAAGGAGTTGTATAAAAACCAATTGGTGAATTGGATAAATCATGTGCCCACCAGCCATTGCTGTAAGGACCCGGTGAACCGACACTAAAATTCCATGCAGTCTTTCTCAGTTGAGGAGGAATCGGTTCAATTCTATCAAGATCAATACCATGAGCTTTGCTAAACCTTTCTAATAAAGGTCTTGCATCAATTATATAACCTTCCCCGCTTTGAGTAGCCTCTTCTGCCAATTTATTTGTAATAACATTTTGCCCATATAAAAATGTAGTTAGAGATACTACAAAAAGAAAAATCCAATACTTCACTTTCATAATTTACTCTTGCTTAGTTTTAAGATTATTTGTTTACAGGCAAAGCTTCTTCAACAATAAGCACAGGAAATCCGTTCTCAATTTTGCTGTCTCTAAACATTATTGAATAGAAACTTCCCTGTTTTTGCCTTAATTCTTTGTTCAATTTTTCATTGCATTCAAGAAAATAAATACTGTTGTTATTAAGTTTTAATGCCAGTCTTGTAAACGGTTCATTTTCTACAACAACAATTTCACCTTGCAGATAATTATCCTGTTTACCTCCGCAATTGCAACAAGCAGTAACTAAAAGTACAGTTAACACTAAAATTATTATCGAAGATAATTTAATTTTTTTCATCGAATTTCCCGTTTAAGCTGAAATGAAAATAAACATTTCTTTTTGCAAAAAAAAGTGAATGATAATTCTCCAAGTCAATATTGTGATGCGGTTGTAATGCAATTTACTTTATACTACGTGGAAAGTATTCATAATCATACTCTTGATCATGAGCATGAGCATGATCAAGAGCATGATCAAGAACATGAGTATGAATGGAATAATGTTTTTTACAATTTCAGTTTTCATTCATTTATTAATTTAGTAGTATTTGCGGTAATCATTTCCAATAAATCGTTTTCTGAACCCATAAGATCTTTAAGAGTAAGATTTTTTATAACCGAGTTTACAGAATCCTGAATTATTTTCCATAAAGAACGGACAGAGCAATCGATAGAATTTGTACAGAAGTCGGATGCACCGGAATGACTCCGGCAGAATGAATCGTCATAAAGTTTTCCGCCAAGAACAAGCATAACTTCGTCAATTTTAATTTCTTCAGGAGGACGCGACAGAGTATAGCCGCCGAACTGACCGCGCTCAGCTTGCAAGAATCCACCAAGTCGTAAAACACGTAGAATTTTTCCAGTGTTATGTTCTGAGATTCCCTCTGAGCGGCTTATTTCCGGAATAGTTAAAGACTTACCGACATGGTA
>JAGVBL010000042.1 GCA_020059785.1 Ignavibacteriales bacterium
AACAAATTGTATTCACATAAGCGAATAAGGCGGTTTGATATATTAGTTTTTTCATGATACACTAATATAACCCCTTATTTTGCTTATGTTTTTTAACTTTGCGTAACTTCAGTTAATTATAAATTCCATTTAAACAAATTATTTTACAGACTCTACAAAAAGCCCCGGACTCTTCGCCGGGGCTTAACACACGCCCTCGTACTAATATTTCTTTACTTTATTGCAATCATCTTCTTGCTGATGTTTACGTTGTTACCAACTAATCTGTAAACATATACTCCGGATGCCAGTCTGCTTGCATCAAAGTTTACTTTATGAATTCCGGAACTCATTTGTCCATCAACAAGAGTTGCTACTTCCTGTCCAAGTATGTTATATACTTTAAGCGTGAACATACCGGCTTCAGGAATTGCAAACCGAATTACTGTTGAAGGATTGAACGGGTTAGGATAATTCTGATTCAGTTCGAATTTAGTTGGAACCGATTCTTCGTTATCGGAAACACTTGTTAAGCCGCCGGATTTATATAAGAAGATCTTTCCTTCTTTGGTTCCGATGAAGACATCATTATTATCCGGATTAACAACTATTGCGCTAACACCAAGTCCGCCCATTCCAAGCGATGTCCATGTTTCGCCATTATCACTCGACATAAACACTCCGGTAGTCCATGATGCAACAAAAACCTTTCCGGTATTATCAACTACAACCGAGTAAATGAAAGGAGCATTTAGATTGGCTACTTTACTCCATGTAGTTCCGCCATTTAAATAGCAGTACAATTCATATAGTCGGAGAAAATTATTTCTCCGGTTAAATTTTTAGTAGAGCCTCATGTTCAATACCGGTGCCAGTTATAGAATTTGATTTGGTTGAAATTTCTTTGAAAATATTTTTATAGTGTGTTCCAAACTGAAAAAGGAAAATTTTTGAGGCACTATTTAATTCGGCTGCGGAAGTCTTTATAAAAAGAAAATTGGTTATTGGATGAAAAAATTTTTACACGGGCACAACCTTTTGATGGTTATGCGAGTCTAAATTTTTGTTGATAATAGATAATTTATAAAACCAATGGGGGGAAATTATAATGTCCTTAAATAAACTGACCGTTCTTTTATTGCTGCCGATAATAACGCTGGCAACAGAAAAAGCCAATAACGAAAAAATTGTCGTCGCTTATAAATTAAGCAACATCAACATTAACCTGGATGGAAAGCTTACCGAACCAATCTGGCAAAAAGAGCCAATTAAGGAATTTGTTCAAAAAGATCCTAATGAGGGAACACCGGCAACCGAACAAACAAATGTCTGGGTTGCCTTCGATAATGAATATATATATGTAGCTGCCAAATTGTATGATTCCAAACCAGAACAAATAGACGCAAGTATTGCGCGCAGAGATAATTACTTTTCATCCGATTGGTTCGCGTTTTACGTTGATCCATACAACGATAAAAAAACCGGCTACTTCTTTGGTGTTAATGCCGGCGGAACAATGCTCGATGGCGTTCTCTTTAATGATAGCTGGGATGACTGGTCCTGGGATGGAATATGGGAAACAAAAACCACAATTGATAAAGACGGATGGACAGTTGAAATGAGGATCCCCTTTTCGCAGATGCGTTTTAATCACGGTGAATCAATGACGTGGGGGGTAAACTTCTACCGGGAAGTAAAAAGAAATAATGAAAAATCTTATTACGTAATGGTTCCAAAAGCAGAAAGCGGATTTGTCTCCCGCTTTGCGCCGCTCGAGGGTCTTAACGGTATTAAGCCCAAACAACGTTTCGAGATGATGCCCTACGTGGTTCAGAAAGCACAATACCTTGTTCACGATAAAGGTGATCCGTTTTATAAATCGAATCAGTATAAAACTTCTGTGGGTGCGGATTTCAAAATCGGCATCGGAAGTAATTTAAATATAGATGCCACTATCAATCCTGATTTCGGACAGGTAGAAGTTGATCCGGCGGTAATCAATTTATCTGCCTTTGAATCTTACTTCAACGAAAAGCGACCTTTCTTTATTGAAGGAATGGATAACTTCTATTTTGGAATTGGCGGTGCAAACAACAATTGGGGATTTAATTTCGGCTGGCCCGAATTATTTTATTCGAGAAGAATCGGAAGATCTCCGCGCGGCAATACTTCTGATGCAGAATATTTGAACTACCCGGGAGAAACGAGAATTTTAGGCGCTGCAAAACTGACCGGAAAACTAAATGAGTCAACATCACTTGGTGCTATCTCCGCAATAACAGAAAGAACTTTTGCAACGTTATGGAATAACGGCATTAGAACCGGCGAAGAGATTGAACCGCTTACATTTTATAATGTATTGAGATCTAAAAAAGAATTTAACGATGGAAGACAATCGCTTGGCTTTATGTTCACAGGCGTTAACAGAGCTTTTAATAAAAATTCATTATCAGATAATCTTGCAAAGAATGCTTATGCTTTTGGATTGGATGGATGGACCTTTTTAGATGATAAAAAGGAATATGTTTTAACAGGTGCTTTTGCCGGCACGCATGTTAATGGATCAAAAGAATATTTGCAAAAATTACAGAAACAGCCGTACCGTTATTTCCAGAGACCGGATAATCCTTTTGAAACATTTGATGCCGAGAGAACTTCTTTAACCGGTTATTACGGAAGAGTAATGCTCAATAAACAACAGGGAAATTTTTACATTAATTCGGCATTAGGATTTGTTTCTCCGGGATTCGAACAGAACGATTTGGGTTTTCAATGGATGGCAGACAGAATAAATATACATACAGTATTAGGTTACCGCTGGTTTGAACCGGATAGTATTTTTAGATCTAAACAAGTTTATGCATCTTACTCGAGATCGATGAATTTCAAGGGAGAAACTATAAGCAACTTTTTATGGTACCGGCTTGGCGGAACATTTACAAATTACTACGAATTAGCAATGGGCGGTAACTATAATTTCGAAACCTACAATCCAACGCTTACCCGCGGCGGTCCAATGGGTATTAATCCATCCTCATATTATTTCTGGATTTTCGGAAGTACGGATAGGAGAGAAAAGTTATCATTTAATAGCGAGATTAATTTTTCAAGAAATTCTATCGGTGCAAAATATAATATGTTGTATCTTTCGCTTACCTGGAAACCGAATACACAGCTTACATTCAGTATCGGTCCGTCTTTCGAAGTAAGCAAGGCATTGCAGCAATGGGTTAGAAACGTAAGCGATCCGCTGGCGGTTAACACTTATAATACAAGATATGTTTTCTCAACAATTAATCAGCACACACTTTCTGCAAATATCAGATTAAACTGGACATTTACCCCGACCTTGAGCTTACAATTATTTATGCAGCCGTTCTTTGCGGTTGGTGATTACTCGGATTTTAAAGAGCTTGCCAGACCACGTTCTCTAAATTATAATTACTATGGACAAAACGGATCGACAATAAATTATGATAAGGATAATGACAAATATAATGTTGATCCCGATGGCAATGGTCCGGCAAAATCGTTTACGTTCGGAAATCCGAATTTCAATTACAAATCTTTGAGAGGTACAGTAGTTTTAAGATGGGAAGCACTGCCCGGTTCTACATTGTATTTTGTTTGGTCGCATAATCAAACAAATTTTGATAATGCCGGAGAATTTAATTTTGCGAGAGACTTCAAACAATTATGGAATTCAAAAGGCGATGATGTTCTTATGGTTAAATTTTCATACTGGCTCGATATGTAATAGAAACGAATATGATTTCTTGCCGCACAGATTTTTTTGTTTTCTATTATATTGTAGAATATAAGTAATTGAGATGTGCAAATGAGTAGTTTTTATCATATCGAGCGCAGCGATTTCTCTTCAACAATCGAAATTGAGAGGTTGAGATTCTTCTCCCGACTTCGACGGGATCAGAATGATGGTTTTGCGTAACTTCAGTAAACAACAAGATTTACACGCGGGGAGCGCAGAGAATTCGCAGAGCGAGCAAAGATTAAGATTTTTTCTCTGCTATTCCTTTGTGTATTCTGAGTGGAAATCTTTCGTAGCATATTTTTTTAACAAAATCTAAAACGAAAATCAAATTGCATGTTTAACATAAAACCTGATTGCGCTGTTTGTATCCTGTGTATCTTCAAAATACTTATACTTTCCATACCGTTCATACAATAAGACTTCGAAACCCAAAAAAGTTTTTTCAAACAGATAATTGTTTATTCCGGCATTAAGAAGTCCAACAAACTCTTCGCTCTCTGCGCCGCTTAATGTATGAATCCAATACCTCTTATAATTAATGTATATCTCGCCGAACTTATCTAATTTAATTTTCACTCCGATCTTGCCGCTTGCACCCGGACCGATATTATAATCTTTCCCGTACTCACTTGATAGAGAGAATTGGTTCCGCCCATTAAAATTACCGACAGCCCTAAGTAATTTTGCATTGATGATGATTGAGAGAGGGGAATTATGTTAACTATCTGTCCTGATAGACTCGTTGCAGAGAGTTTATAAACCGTATTGATATGAATATCAACTTCTTTGTATAAACCAATAATATTTTTAGAATTCTTAAAGAGATTAATGGAGCTGTCCCACAAAACTCCGCTTGCAAAAATACCTACAATATTGACACCTGGTGCAATATTTAGTTCGGATTGAAGCGAAAAATAATCGAACGGCTTTTGATGATCCGTTATAGCAAAAAGGTTTCCATAGTTCAAATCGAATCTCACTGTTCCGTATATTTTACTGTTATTAAATTTCCGGCTAAAAAAGACGTTGTGAATTCCAAAAGATACAACAAGTTTGAAATCCGGATTGGTTTTTCGACTACCCGTTTTCCACATATCGCCCCTAATTAACCGGTTTAATCCTTGCATCGGATTGATAAGTGTTGATGTAACCTCTCTCAATACTCTTTCGAATCCGGCAGTGCTTTCATCAATTAACAAATTAGAAACCCGGTAAGAAATCTCTCCAAGAATTATCCCGGTTACTGGTGTATTAACAATATCATTGTAAGAGGGGGGATCGGTCTCCATAATATATTCCCACATCAAACTTCCGCCGAAAGCATACGGGGCAGCTTCCCAGAAACTCAGTCCGTTCGATCGCGCCGTGTTGTAATAATTTGAACCGTGATAAGGATGCCAAAATTGATTTATCAAATAACCATCGGAATCCCACTTAAATCCATTTTCAAAATTACTTTTTATCGATTTCCAGCTAATTGCAGACCAGCCCTCTTTGTTTATATAACGATGATACGCCCATACTCCGAAATTTAAACCAACAACTTCTACAGCTGGCAGCCAGTAATTTTTTCTATGTAACATAGAATCGTTTTCAATTACAATTCCACTGTTCATTTCGCTCTTTGATAATCCAGACGGAAGATTATTTATCGAAAAATTTTGTGCTGATATTTTTTTATCGGTTGCAAATAAAAAAAGAATTGCTGATGCTAGAACAACTGCCAATATGTTTATATATGATTTCGTTTTGTTAACCATCAAAATTAATTTCTCTTTTATTTCCAGGAGAGAAGTTGCGAATTTTAATCCTGGAATTACTTTGATTCTTCTGGAAATTTTATAAGCATAATCGATACTGCCGGCTTTGCAACAACTTCATGAAGAATATCTGGTTCAAGACTAACTGTAATCCCGGGCTCTAACTTTATAACATCGATGGTCTCATTGTTTGGCACTAACAATTCGCCCTCTCCTGAAATACATTGAATAAGAATCGGAACATTTACTTTGTGAGATTCTAATCTTGTTCCATTGCGAAGAGTTAACTGAACAATCTTTCTTTGATTCATTTCGAACAAAGCAATAATCTCCCTCTCTTTTCCTTCGGATAAGTTCGTTTTAACAGGTAAGATCTTAAATCTATTTTCCGATATGGAAGACCAAGCTTTGTACTCGGCTTTTATAAGAAATAAACAGACTATTAAAGCGAACAAATAGTTTTTCATTTTGTTTCTCGTATTGTTTATTCAATTCGTTTGCGGAACCTTACGGCGCTAAGGAATAATATTCCGGTTCCCATTAAAAATAAAATTGTAGTTTCTGGCCAGAGCGATGAAAACCCGATTCCTTTAAGAACTATTCCACGTATGATTGTGATAAAATATCTGAGAGGAATTGCATATGTAATATATTGAACTACCGGGGGCATATTTTCTATCGGAAAGGCAAATCCCGATAAATAAATCATTGGCATCATTACCATAAAGATAGACGCCATCATTGCTTGCTGCTGTGTTTTTGATATTGTAGAGATAAACAATCCGAGTCCGAGATTTGAAAGAACAAAAAGGAGCGCATTGAAGAGAAGGAATAATCTGCTTCCTCGTACAGCTATTCCAAACCATTGCGTCATAACAATCATCACCGTAACAAGTACAACAAAACCGATAATTGTGAACGGGAGAAGCTTGCCCAAGATTAACTGGTACGGTTTTATCGGCGTAACTATAAGCTGTTCAAATGTTCCGATCTCGCGTTCTTTAACAATCGCCATCGACATTAATGAAATTGTTGTGATCATTAAAATGAGTGCGAGAATTCCGGGCAGCATAAAGTTCCGGGTTCTCATTTCTGGGTTGTACCAGACGCGCACTTCCGGAGTTAAAGAGCCGCTCAATGAAATTTTCATTCCAAGTTTATCTTTTGTACCGGCAACAATTGCAGTGGAAAAGTTTGTCGCTATCTTCTGAATATATCCGAGCGCTATAGAAGATTTATTTCCATCAGAACCTTCAACTAAAATTTGAAGTGGCGACGTTTCGTGTCGGTTGATCTTCTTTTCAAAGTCTTTTGGAATTACAATTGCAACCAGAGTTTTGCCGTTGTTCAACAGCCCGGTTACTTCTTCGTAGTTATCTACATAATAATCAATTTTAAAATACCCGGAGTGTTCGAACTTCCGAATCAGCTCGCGGCTCGTTTCTGATTTGTCCTGATCAAAAATGGTGGTTCGTATTACATTGACATCCATATTGGCTGCATATCCCAGAAAAAGAAGCTGAATTATAGGAGCGATAAAAATAACGACAAGCATTTTTTTATCGCGCTTAACCTGAAGAAGTTCTTTTATGATAAATTGAAAAATTACTTTCATAATACTCACTTACTTTTTGATTTTTTATCAACCAGCGCAGCAAGAGCAATAAATAGAATGCCGAAGATTCCAAGATAAATCAATTGATCCCAGAATGCTGCTATCCCAACTCCGCGCAGAAGAATAGCGCGTAGAATCACAATAAAAAACTTTGCCGGTGTTATATTAGTCAATATCTGAATTGCCGGCGGCATGCTTTCGATT
>JAGVBL010000278.1 GCA_020059785.1 Ignavibacteriales bacterium
CGTTCTTATAAATTTGAAAAGGAATTTTAATAAATTATCCTCAAGGGGGTAACATGAACCACTTCAAATCCATATTTCGACTAATAATAATTTTAATACTTGTTCCGCTTGTAATCTTAGGACAGGGAAAGAAAAAGAAAGAGGCGTATGAATTTACAATGATTCATCAGGTTAAAACCACGCCCGTTAAAAATCAATCAAAGACCGGAACCTGCTGGTCTTTTGCAACAACTTCATTTATAGAAACAGAATTAATAAGAATGGGAAAGGGAGAACATATTCTTTCTCCAATGTGGTTTGTCCGGTTTGCTTATCCGGATAAGGCAGAAAAATATATCCGGTATCACGGCTCTTACAATTTTGGTGTTGGCGGACAGGCACATGATGTAACAAATGTTGTGAAACAATTTGGATTTGTTCCCGAAGAAATTTACAAAGGAATGAACATAGGAGAAGATGAACACAACCACGGAGAAATGGCTTCGGTACTGGATGGAATTGTTGATGCGGTAAAAAAGAATCGCGGCGGCAAAATTACTCCTATCTGGAAAAATGTATTTGATTCCGCTCTGAATATTTATTTGGGAAAACCGGTTGAAGAATTTACATATAAGGGGAATATTTATACGCCGAAGAGCTTTGTAGAGTCGCTTGGCTTTAATGCCAATGATTATGTTGAAGTAACATCATATTCTCATCGTCCGTTCTATTCGGCATTCGATCTTGAAATTCCTGATAACTGGAGCAAGGATAATTATTACAATGTTCCTATTGATGAGTTGATGTCAATAATCGATTATGCTCTTTCAAACGGTTACTCTGTTTGCTGGGATGGAGATGTAAGCGAAAAAGAATTTGATAGAAAAAAAGGAATTGCAATTGTGCCTTTGGATCCTGTAGAAATTAAAGAGGGTGAGGAAGAAAAATCAGAAGCTCCGGCTAAGGAAAAATCTATTACACAGGAAATGAGACAGACCACATTTGATAATTACACCACAACCGACGACCACCTAATGCATTTAACCGGACTGGCAAAAGACCAGAATGGTGCAAAATACTATTACACAAAAAACTCATGGGGCACAAAAGATAAAAAGTACGACGGTTACTGGTATATGAGCGAGCCATATGTTCGTCTTAAAACCGTTGCAATAATGATTCACAAGAATGCAATCCCTACGGAGATTAAAGCAAAGTTAGGATTATAGTTCTAAAAACCCCGGTAACATTTCTGTTTATCGGGGTATTTGTTTAAGGTGCACTCTTCCACCCGGTTCATTTATCCTTTCTAATTGCAAAATAAATTATTGGCTACCATTTAGTCTTTTTTGTCGGCAAAAAAATAGGAGTATTAAGATAAAATCATGAGATGTAAAAAAATTATTTAGCGGGTATTGTCAACTCATCCAACTCTTTGTAGTTTTGACAAGCATTAAAAGGAAAATATGCTAAACAAAACATTTGTTTTAATCTTTACTATAACAACAATTCTCTTTTCTCAAACTGCAATAGATTCTATAAACAAAAACATTTCCACACTTGACGATTCCGACAAAGCAAGAATTTTACTTGACGAAACCTGGAAGAGAAGAAGCAATGAACCGCTTGTTGCTATTCAGCTGGGAAAGGAAGCTTTAAACATATATAAGAGCATTGAGGATTTATCCGGGCTGGCGCGGGCAAATAATTATCTTGGAATTGTATATAGTAATATTGGCGCAACCGAAGTTGCAAACGTACATTATAAAGAAGCTCTTAAAATCGCACAATCGGCTAACGATCTTACCCAAATTGCATATTCTTATAATAATCTCGGGGAAATATTCCGTACAAAAAGCGACGTTGTAAAGGCAACAGAATATATTCAGAGGGCAATTCAAATTTTCGAATCTAATAACGATCAACGGGGACTTGCATACTGTTATATAAACCTGGGCCGGCTATATGATGCACAGGATGATTTTAACAAAGCGCTCGACTTTTTTGACAAAGCAAATAACATTGCACAGCAATTAAACTATGAAGATATGCACGACCGAATTCTCCTTTCTATTGCCCGAATTGCTCAAAGAACGGGGGATTATTCAAGAGCAGAACAAACCTATCATACACTAGAAAATATTTATACCAAAAGTAATTACCTGAAAGGGATTGCAGGAGTATGGCGGGGATTAGGTGAGCTTGCTTACACAAAAAAGAAGTACGATGACGCCATCGATTACACATCAAGATCGATAGAACTCAATAGAAAAATATATGATCCAGAAGGAGAGATAAACAGCTTAAATAGTATTGCCAGAATTTACATTACACTAAATAATTTTAATGCCGGCAACAAATATTTATCACTTGCATTAAGCAAAGCAAAAGAAATAAACTCGCCCACACTTACCGCATTAACATATAAAACTTACTATGAATTATTCAAACAGGTTGGAAGACTCGACAGCGCTTTATACTACCACGAAAAATATCATAACCTGAAAGATTCTATTGTTACCAAAGAGGAAATTATTAAACTTGGCGAACTTGAATCGCTTATTAAAATTGAAAAAGCTGAGAGAGATAAAGAAATTGTTCAAAAAGAGTTGGAGAACCAGACAGAACAAAGAAATTATTTAATAATAATTGCTATTCTGTCTATACTGCTTGCTATCATTTTGTTAATTCGTTATTTCGATAAGAAAAAAATTTCTGAAGAACTAAAAAGCATAAATGTTGTAAGAGAAAAATTTTTCCGAATTATTGCGCACGATTTACGGGAACCATTCGGCGCAACTTTTACAGCGCTGGGATTACTTAAAGAACAATACGACGATTTATCCGAAGCAGAGAAAAAAGAAGCAATTGAAATGGTTGGCGGATTAATTAAAAAAGATTTCGACCTTCTTGAAAACCTCCTGATGTGGGCAAAGAATCAAAGAAATGAAATTAACTTTAAGCCGATCAGGCTTGCTTTGAAACCGGTTATCAAGAAAATAATTCAATTAATAGAAACAAGTTTAACCAGCAAAAATATCTCTCTAAGTATTGAAACCGGTGATTCGTTTGAAGTTTATGCGGACGAGCAGATGTTAAACACAATTCTCCGTAACATTATTTTCAATGCCGTAAAATTCACAAATATAAACGGGCATATAAAAATATCCGGCGAGTGTTCTGATGGAAACTGCATAATCAAAATATCGGATGATGGTATAGGAATGGATCAGGATACAATCAAAGATCTTTTTGCCTTAGATAGAAAAACTATTTCTAAGGGAACTGCCGGCGAATCTGGTTCGGGGCTTGGAATGATTCTGGTTAAAGAATTTGTCGATACTCATAAAGGTACTATTACAATAGATAGCGAACCGGGAAAAGGTACAACCGTAACTCTCTCGCTACCTCAGAAATTATAAATATTTTTTAAATTGAAGGAGGTGTTATGTTCAGGATAAACAACTCTATTCTAATATTTCTATTCTTTATTGCTCCATTCACATACGCACAAATTCAACCGGCAATGTTAGACAGACCGATGACCAATTTTACAATGCCAACATACGACGGCAAAACTGTTTCACTTTCCGATTTTAAAGGAAAGAATGTTTTGATTGTTTTTCCGCGCGGGTATGCTGCCGAAAACCGCTGGTGCTCTATTTGTAATTACCAGTATGCACAGATGCTGGATCTTGACAAAAAAATTAAGGGAAAGGCAGACCTACAAATTCTATATGTCTTCCCATATAGCGAAGAAAAAACCCACGAATGGTTTGATGCATTTCCTGATCAAATGGCCGGCATTGAAGCCATGAAAACGCCGAAAGATCAGAGTGAACAAAGCTTGCGAAGAGCCGCATTTGCAAAAAATTATTTTACAGAGAAATACGAATTTAAAAAGGGAGAAGTACCTACTCCATTTCCAATTCTAATTGATTCCGCGAGAACCGTTTCTAAATCGTTAGGATTATTTATGACCGAATGGGGTGGTTCTAAAGTTGATCAGAATATACCGGCTGTTTTCTTACTGGATAAAAACGGTGTGCTGAAATTTAAGTACATCGGTCAGTCCACTGCCGATAGACCGGGTGTTGATTATTTGATTAAGGTACTTGAAAAATTACTATAGCCTTACATCTTATTTAATGTATTTCACGCAGAGTCCGCAAAGGTTTAGATGCGGACTCGTTTAATTTTGATTTTCTTGCTCTAATAAAAAATCTACTTAACCAGCTTTTTCATTTTTTCAATTTCATCTCGTAGAAATGCAGCACGTTCAAATTCAAGATCTTTAGCGGCTGCCAGCATCTCTTCATTCATCTGTTCAATCAATTCAAGCTTCTGTTCTTTAGTCATAAAACGCACAACCGGTTCAGCAACTTTAAGAAATTGGGATTCTTCTTTTTCGTAATCTCTTTTGCGAACATCCGCAATTGAAGTGGACGAAAGAATTTCTTCAACGCTCTTATAAATTGTTTTAGGAGTAATGCCGTGCTCTTTATTGTATTCCTCCTGTAATTTTCTACGGCGGTTAGTTTCATCAATAGTTTTACGCATCGATTCTGTTATAACATCTGCATACATCATAACTTTTCCGTTAACATTACGTGCTGTTCTTCCGGCTGTCTGCATTAAAGATCTTTCGCTTCTAAGAAATCCTTCCTTGTCCGCATCCAGAATTGCAACAAGCGAAACCTCCGGTAAATCGAGTCCCTCGCGCAATAAGTTTACACCAACAAGAACATCAAAATCGCCGATGCGCAAATCGCGTATAATTTCAACACGTTCCAGAGCATCAATATCGCTGTGGATGTAGCGGACTTTTATTTTCAGTTTATCAAGATAGTCCGATAAATCCTCCGCCATTTTCTTGGTAAGCGTTGTAACTAAAATTCTTTCTTTTCTTTCAACGCGCATACGAATCTCGCCGATCAGGTCGTCGATCTGCCCTTTAATAGGTCTGACTTCAATTTCCGGATCGAGTAATCCGGTTGGGCGGATCACCTGTTCAACAAAGGCGCCGCCGCTTCGTGTAAGTTCGTAATCGGCGGGAGTTGCACTAACATAAACAACCTGATTGGTAAGCTTATCAAACTCTTCGAACTTAAGCGGGCGGTTATCGAGAGCACTCGGCAATCTGAATCCGTACTCAACAAGAACTTCTTTTCTGGATCGATCACCGTTATACATTCCTCTTATTTGAGGAACCGTTACGTGTGATTCATCAATTATTAATAGATAATCCTTCGGGAAATAATCGAACAAGCAATATGGCCGTGAGCCGGGCGGTCGGTTATCCATATGGCGCGAATAGTTTTCGATTCCGCTGCAATACCCTATTTCTCTCATCATTTCGATATCGAA
>JAGVBL010000027.1 GCA_020059785.1 Ignavibacteriales bacterium
CTTTTTTTCAAACAGAGTATAACAACTTTATTGAACCTAATCTTACCAAAGAGGGGAACATTCAATTTATAAACTTAACAAAGGCACGTATACAGGGAATTGAAACAATTGCAGAGTGGTTCTTAATTCCGGATGAACTAAAAATTACTATTGGCTACAATTACTTATGGGCACGAGATATTGAGAAAAATATTTCAATGAAATATCGTCCGCGCAACTCAGTATATGCTCAAATCAAATATTCACCGGGTCAATTCGATTTTGGAATTGATTTCAGGCATTGGAGCAGAATAGAAGAAATTGATAACCAGTTAGTTGAGCCGCCGCTTGCGCTTGTTGTTGATGGCGATAAACGTGTTCCTGTTTATGTTACCGATATAACCGCCGGTTATAATTTCCTTCTATGGAATATCCCCGCTAAAGTTTATTTGAATGCTAAAAATATCTTCAACTATTACTATGTGGAATTTTTAGGTAATCTTGCCCCAGTCAGGAATATTTCCTTTAGCACTGAAATTTATTTCTGATATCCAATAATATTAGTGATGATTACAAACATTCTCTAATTTTTCTTCAAGCTCACCTTTAAGAAATTTTTCAACAGCTTTATCAGCGTCAACTTCATCTGTTAAAAAAGGTTTTATACCATTATTCTTAAGATCTTCAACAACACGCCATCCCCCTGATAAAAATATTAAAGTATCAACACCCTTTAATGCATTGATTAGCCTTGAATGGCTATGATTATGTCCCTCTCCGTGATGATGTTGGTGTTTTTCACCAAGAATATGGTTCGTGAACCTGTTAACAATATAATTACGGTCTTTAATTTCTGTTTCTTCTACATCATAGATTAAAAAACCATTAACGCGTCCGAGGTGACCCGATACATTCTTCTGGTTGTCTGACGCAACTGCAATTTTCATTTTAACCTCCAATTATTTATTAAAATCCTCTGAAGATATTTTAATGGCTTTTCCGTTAAGAATAGCATTAGCAATTTTGTTTCTTGCCGAATGAACAATCCGGCCGAATGTTGCTCGAGAAATTTTCATTTTACCGGCAGCATCTTCATGCGAAAAACTTTCAAGGTCTGCCAGTCGAATAGCTTCAATTTCATCTGGATTGATAGTGATCTCATCAAGCTGAAACATTGGTATTCCTCTCGGCTTAAAATAATAAGCTGAAGGATTGCATTTAATTCGCCGTTTTTTAATTGGTCGTGCCATAAATATATTATGAGCATATGCTCATAACAAAAATATGTAGACTGAGTTCAAATGTCAAATATGTTATTAGAATATTAGGTTACATTAAATGATAAAGGGAAACCCATTTGGAATAAAATGGGTTTTCCCGATAGGTTCAAGTAGTATGATTTTAGAGTTGTCCAGTAAGAATTTTCTCGAAAGTTTCTTTGTCCAGATATTGTGGCGAATAAATAATTCCCTGAGATTGTAAGTTTTTTACAAATGCCCTTAAATGATTGCTCGAACCTTTTAATAAATTAAAGTAGACAAACCTAATATCTTGATTATCGATATCGGCTGAATCTAATTCTTTCAACAGGTCAATTATGTCAACTTCTTCAATAAGTGCACCTACTTTAAGCGCTTCAACCAGTGATTCGTTCCCTTTAGCTGAAAGTGCGTTATATAATTCCTGTAAATCCGGATTTGCAAATAAGCCCCTTATATCATTCTTCACCGGATCTTCAATTTCATATTTATCAATTAGTAGTTTAATTGCATTCATATGTGTTTGTTCACTTTCAGATATATTCTGAAATATTCGCACTCCATATTTCATACTCATTTCAATATAAATATCCCGGCTTAATTTCTCCTCTTCCCTCATTAGTAATATTCCCTCTTTTTCCGTTTCGTTTATTTCTTCATAAGGAAATGGGGAAATATCAATTGCCGATATCTGAGCACGGAAATTATTTGTATATTGATTTGCGGGTTCAGATATTGATTCACCGCATCCCGAAGCAATTCCTCCGATTAACAGTGTTGTAACTACGATAATTATTTTTACTTCTTTCATTTTGTACCTCCTATTTTCTTTTTGCATAACTTAACAATATTGATGCCAACTGTTTTATAGTCTGTTTTTTAATTATTACTTTTGTATTTCGTCAGAATAGTTGGATTATCATTCCAAAATGTCGGACTCTATTGGGATGCAAATTGCTTGTTGGAAAAGTCGTTCAGTAATTAACACAAAGAGGCATTACAATATAAAATAAAAAAGCGTGAGATAGACTCACGCTTTATATTGGGCATTATTGGGGGGAATATTTTGGAAGCTTACTTTCTACCGCCGCGATTCATATTACCTTTTGGCCCAGTTCCATCATGAATACCACTTCCGGTAGCGTTTCCACCTTTTTTACCAAATCCTGTTCCGTCCTGTGGTTTTACCGGATTTCCGGAACCGTCTTTCTTACCGTAACCTTTTCCTGCTCTGTTAACACCTTGCTGGGATGTACCCACGTTATCGCAGATTCCATCGCCATCGGCATCAACCCAGTTTACTTTTGCACCTTTACCATTACCGGACGGTGAAGATTGTGCATAACTATTTGATGCGAAAAAGAATACTAGAAAAAGAACTGATGTTAATAATGCTAAGCGTTTCATTTTGTACCTCCTTTTGTTATTGAATAATGTTTCGCTCTTTATATATTAATTATTATGCCAACCGGGTAATTTGTAATAATGATTCAAAAAGACGATTTTCATCTAGGCAATTACACCTAAATTGACGGTAATGTCGAATAGCACGTCAATAAAGTCGAAGTTTATTTTAAATTATTGAGGAAGGATAATGATAAATAATTGGTTAAAAGAATTTTCTGCAGCTGTTACAATCTGCGATCTTAATGGAACTATAATTGAAATGAATGATAGGTCCGCCGAGGTATTTAAGGATAATGGCGGATACCAATTAATCGGCAAGAGTTTATTCGATTGCCATTCGGAGAATTCTGTGGAAATTATTAAAGATCTGCTCGCAAACAAAAGTGTTAATGTTTATACAATAGAAAAGAACGGGATAAAGAAACTAATCTATCAATCCCCTTGGTACGAAAACGGTAAGCTAAAAGGATTAGTAGAGTTATCTCTCGAAATTCCTTTTGACATGCCGCATCATATAAGGTAGAGTTTGTTAGTTATCAATTTTCACATTATCGGTTGACGAATTTTCCGCTGATTCTTTTCTTATTACTTCAACTGTAAAATTTGCTGCAACACCGGCGAGTGCACCAACCGCTGTTAATATCGGGGCGAATAAAGCCCCAAGTACTCCAATTGTAACCGGTATTTCAATAAATGTATTTCCCATTTCATCCTTAATTATAATTCGCCGGGCATTCCCTTCTTTGATTAATTCTTCAACTTTATCAATAAGTTCCTGTCCCTTTACTTTGAATTCGTTAACCATTTTAACCTCGTTTTGTTTGTAAATTTAGATGCACTTGATACTTGCTTGGTTCCTACTCATTTCGAATTATTTATTTCGATATGTATAGAAATAGATTGACACATATTTACGATTGCATATTTTTGTTTCGACAATTCCCGAATTAAATATCAGGAATTGGAAAAAGTTTTCACATGCAGAACGCCTTGAGAAATATAGACAGAAAGTGCTTCACACTTTCTATAAAAAAGATAGACTAATTCGTCTGCCGGTTCAAAGAAAAAAAGAAATATTGTATTAAACGAGTTCGCTAAAAAGTTTAAACCGTAGATAAAATACAGCGAAGAGAATGTTAATAGGATAATTATGGAAAATTACGACGACTATTGTACAATAAGACGACTTCTAATTGAAGAAGGAGTTCTAAAAAGAGATAATCAAATATACTGGCTTGTTAATGAAAATATTAAAGGAATTTAACAATGGATAAAAGAGAGATAAAAAGAAATTATAAACAGTCCTTACGGCAGATGGGTGTGTATCAAATCCGTAATCGGGTGAATGGAAAAATATTTATCGGAAGCAGTAAAAATATTCCGGCTAAATTTAATTCACATCAGTTTACTTTAGAGATCGGTTCTCACATTAACCGGAAATTACAGGACGAATACAATCAGTTTGGCAAAGAGAACTTTACATTTGAGATTCTGGAACTTGTTAAACCCAAAGAGGATCCGGTTTACGATTATTCATATGATATCAAAGCACTCGAAAAGGTTTGGCTGGAAAAATTAAGTCCGTTTAACGAAAGAGGATATAACTAAAAATTAACCGGATTATTACCATACAAAGGAAATTTACGGCAAGTATTAGGTAAACAATCCGGTTCCATTTTCAATTGTACAAATATAAGTATCGGGTTTTTTGCCAAACTCCTTCTGATATTTTCCTGATACTTCTTCAATGAATTCATTCACTTTATTGTGTTCAATTATATTAATTGTGCACCCACCAAATCCTCCGCCCATCATTCTTGAACCCAGAACACCTTTTTGTTTAGAAGCCAGATCAACAAGAAAATCAAGCTCCCGACAGCTTACTTCATACAAATCGCGCAGACCTTCATGCGATTGGTACATTCTATAGCCAAACGAAACAAAATCATTTCTATCCAAAGCCTCACATGCTTTGAGCAACCTTTCATTTTCTTCTATTACATATTTACACCTATCCCATACTTTAGGCGGAAATTCCAATTCATGTAACTTTATGATATCCCATTCAACATCGCGCAAACTATTAACGTGCAGATAATATTGTTGTAATATTTTAACACCTTCTTCGCATTGTGCTCTTCGAGTATTATATTCAGACGATGCGAGCGAATGACTAACCATTGTATTACAAAGAACAATTCTTAAATCCTCTCTTTCAAATGGGTGATACTCATATTCA
>JAGVBL010000054.1 GCA_020059785.1 Ignavibacteriales bacterium
ACTTATGCATCCCCGCGTTTGGGAAGCGAGCGGACATGTGGAAAACTTCACCGATCCTATGATCGATTGTAAACAATGTAAAGCAAGATTCCGTCTTGATACGTTGACAGAAATGATATCGGAAAAAAATAAAGAAAAATTCCTTAAGGAATTTGATCCGGCAATTAACACTAAAGAAATATCGCTTGTAGATAAATTTAACGAGCTGCTCGAAGATCAGAATCAATCCGAAAAATTTCTAAGTGTAATAAACTGTCCGCAGTGCGGTAACAAAGGTACTTTTACACAACCGCGTAAATTCAATCTTATGTTCAAAACATTTTTAGGACCGGTAGATGATTCTGCAAATGTTATATACCTTCGTCCTGAAACCGCGCAAGGTATTTTCGTTAACTTCTTAAATGTTGCCAACTCAAGCCGTCAGAAAGTGCCGTTTGGAATTGCGCAGATTGGTAAAGCGTTCCGTAACGAAATTAATACTAAGAATTTTCTTTTCCGCACCCGAGAGTTTGAACAAATGGAGATGCAATACTTTTGTAAACCCGGATCAGATACGCAGTTTTATGAAGAATGGAAGGAAAGAAGAATTGAATGGTTCAAATCTCTTGGGATGACACCATCTAAACTCCGATTCCACGATCACCCGAAAGAAAAACTTGCCCATTATGCAAAGGACGCTACCGATATTGAATATGAATTTCCTTTTGGATGGGGAGAAATAGAGGGGATTCATAACAGAACTGATTTCGATTTAAGCCGGCATCAACAATTTTCTGGTAAGTCCCAATTATATTTTGATGATGAATCGAAAGAGAAGTACATTCCATTCATTATCGAAACATCAGCCGGAGCCAGCCGTTCATTCATGGCTTTTCTGATTGATTCTTATTACGAAGAAGAGGTAAATGGCGAGTTAAGAAGTGTTTTAAGATTTCACCCGAAACTTGCACCAATTAAAGCCGCGATTCTTCCGCTTGTTAATAAAGACGGAATGCCGGAAATCGCTAAAAAAATTGAATCGGATTTAAGACCATTCTTAAGAATATTTTATGATGACAAAGGCGCAATTGGGAGACGATACAGAAGAATGGATGAAGCCGGAACACCATTCTGCATTACAGTTGATACTCAAACAACACAGGATGAGACGGTGACAATTAGAGAACGCGATTCGATGGAACAAATAAGAGTAAAAATAGACCAGTTGCTTCACTATCTAACCGGCAAACTCAGATAATACATTTATCGGGGTGTAATAAATGCACCCCGGTTTATTATTAAACCTTTCGATCAAATTTTTTCCCTTGTCAATAATATCACCGATAGAAAAAAATATTACATAACAGATTTGTAAATGAATAAAACGTTCTGAATTATAAGTGTTAATCCGTGGAGATACTTTATGCCGGATTATTTTCGGTTAAGTTCAGTTAACACCAAACCACTCCATACATTTTTTAGTGTTTGAATTGTTTTCCGGTTTTAATTTATATGTAGGTATTTCGAATAATTCTCCTATTAGCCATAACTTTCTGTAAGATTCTATTTCCATATAGAAACAGGGACCAAGTGCATCTGACCGGCTTTTAATTATTTCTCCGGAATTAACACACTTCATAATATCTGATAATGCTTTATCACCTGCATAAAATCGAATTAAGGCACTCAGGCTTCCGTTTGATATAACAAGGGATTCGTTAATAGACCGGTTGTAGATATCGCGCATAAAATCATCCAGAGATTTAATTCCTCCGCTGTTTTTATAAATTATCGCGTTTAAATTATGGGCAATTATGTCGCCCCTCATATATGGTAATTTCATGATATTCTTATTCGTCCAGAATTCACCGGCAATCCTTTCATTTTTCTCGTTACGAACGGAAGAAGTGTGATATGCGTAAAGAATTTTATTATACTCATCTACATATTCCTCCAGGGTTATAAGATTAGCTCTCAGTAATAATAGGCGGGTATAATAATCGCAGAAACCTTCTTTAAACCAGTAAACAAGTGTTTCGGGTTCGGAAAATTTTATTTTATCTCCAAGCCATGTATGAAACGATTCGTGTGCTAAAATTCTTTTTAAACGGTAATCAATTTTTCGATCTGTGGATAAATATAATGCGTACGCATTTGTTCTTCCTGTACCCCCCTGATCTCCGCTCCCATCAATAGGAATTACAGTAATTATATGGTATGGAAAGTTGTGATCGTTCCAGAAGTTCCGTTCAATACTTAAAATGTTTTTTGCAAGTTCCAGTAATTGATCGTCGGAGAAACTCCATTTACCGCGGATTGATAAATAAACGGGATTGCCGCCGACATGTTTTTTCGAAATTCTAAAATCTCCGCCGGTAAAAATAGAACCGGAAAATTGAGCGAGGGTAGCGGTAATGTTTTGTACCTTTTCGTTTATTCCAAAACTATTTGCAAGTGTCCAGGTAAATGGCATGTGATTCCACGAGAGGGATATTCTAATGTTGCTGTACCAATCCCACATTGGCAGAATAAAAAATGTCTCGCCGAGAAAATGAAAATATGATTTGTTAAGAATTACCATATAATGATTTCCTAACTCAATATCATCGTCCCGTATTTCTTCAACCTGGTAATAGAGTTTTATAATTGATTCTGGCGGATGTCTTACAATCTTTATTTCTGGCTTATCGGTATTATTAACAGTTGTGTTATCGGAAAGAGGTTTTAAGAATTTAATTCCATCTAAATTATTTTGACCGGCAAATTCATTGGGAAGTAATATTTTTGTTTCGCCGGATCTATCACCGGGGAATTCCATAGTTACTATAAATCGAACCTTATTAATTTCATAAAACGGCTCTATACCGAAATTGATAAAATTATTGTTTTCAGGTTTATTAGAAGAAACATTTAATTTATTATCATATATATGGGTTGCTGGCGCGGTGGTGCCTAATAGCAGTGTATTATTAATAAAAAGAGATGATATAAAAAGCAAAACGGTAAATTTTTTTATCATTCGTTATTTCTTCAAAAATTCCATTAAATCGCTATTATTATTACGAAATTTTGCCCTTAAATGAAATGCATTTTACTCTGGGGAATTGAATTACCTGTAATGAATTTAATTTAATAAATCCAAATGTTTTTTATCATGTATTTTTAGTTAACAAATAACAAAATAGTTTTGGGATTCGTCTAATAAATAGTTTTTTTAAAGCATATTTCTATAATTTTAAATAGCAAAGTTTTTCACCTCTGTAATTTATTCTATTGGTTAAATAAATTGTATCCATCAAAAACAAAAGGTAATCAAATGAAACTAAGGATTATGATTTTGTTTCTCGTGTTTGGATTTGTTGTTTCAAACGGGCAAACAAAGAAAATTGATTTTGTTCAGTATAAACTAGATAACGGACTGAACGTAATTCTCCACAAGGATAATTCAACACCAATTGTAGCCGTTGCCGTTTTATACCATGTGGGCAGTAAGAATGAAGATCCGGAGAGAACCGGATTTGCGCATTTCTTTGAGCATCTTATGTTCTAAGGATCGCCGAATATTAAACGTGGTGAGTACTTCAAAATTATTGAAGGTGCCGGCGGCGAACTGAATGCTAATACTTCTTTTGATAGAACTTATTATTATCAGGTTATGCCGTCACATCAATTGGAACTTGGTTTGTATATGGAGTCGGAAAGAATGCTTCATCTTAAGATTGATAGTATAGGAGTAGAAACACAGCGCAAAGTTGTAAAGGAAGAGAGAAAGCAGAGTTATGAAAACCGACCTTATGGATCGTTGCTTGAAAAATTATTCAGCAATGCATATAAGGTGCATCCCTATAGATGGACACCTATAGGAATTGCTCAATACATTGATATGGCAACACTTGATGAGTTTATTGCATTCCATAAAAAGTTTTACGTCCCGCAGAATGCAACACTTTCAATTGCCGGCGATATAGATATCAATAAAACAAAAGAACTTGTTAAAAAATATTTTGGGGAAATTCCCGCCGGAACAGAAAAGATAGACAGACCAAATGTTGTAGAACCTCCTAAAACAGCAGAGGTTAGAGAAATAGTTTATGACAAAGTACAACTTCCGCTTGTATTACATGCGTATCACATACCGGCTCAGGGAACTCCCGATTATTATGCGCTTAATTTGCTTACACAGGTCTTATCGGGCGGAGAAAGTTCCCGCTTAACAAAAGAGATTAAGGATAAACAGCAGAAAGCATTTTTTGTTGGAACTATTCCCCTTGCATTAGAAGACCCGGGTCTGTTTATCATTTATGGTCTTACAAATGTTGGAGTTAAACCGGAAGATCTTGAAGCCGCATATGATGCTGAAGTGGAAAAGGTTAAAAAAGAATTAATAAGCAACGACGAGTTTCAGAAAGTACGGAATCAAATTGAAACCCAGTTTGTAACACGTAATTCAACAATGCGTGGCATTGCGGAATCACTTGCAAATTATTTTGTCTATTTCGGTAATGCAGACTTAATCAATTCGGAAATCCAGCGTTATATGAATGTTACTAAAGAAGATATCAAACGAGTTGCAAATAAATATTTAACAAAGGAAAACAGGGTTGTTCTCTACTATTTACCAAAACCCGTTGAATCAAACTAAAAGAAAATTTTGAATAAAAGGGAGTAATGAAATGAAGAAGTTATTATTGCTAATGCTGGTGTTTGCATTTATTAACCCGGTATTTAGCCAGCTTGATAGGAGTAAATTACCCGCACCCGGTCCGGCTTCCGAAATTAAAATTGCCAATTATGAATCGTTTGAACTTAAAAACGGATTGAAAGTATTCGTAATAGAAAATAGAAAATTGCCAAGAGTTTCATTCAACTTAATTCTTGATGTTGATCCGTTATCGGAAGCAGAGAATGCCGGCTATGTATCAGCAACGGGCGACTTATTAAGAACCGGTACAAAAAAACGGACTAAAGATCAGCTCGATAAGGAAATTGATCTGCTTGGTGCAACTCTATCAACATCTGCTACAAGTATTTTTGCTTCGGGTCTGGAGCGTAACAAAGAAAAACTGATGGAAATTGTGAGCGACATTATTCTTAATTCTGTTTTTAAGCAAGAAGAACTGGATAAAATTAAGAAGCAGATGTTATCTGCATTAGCAACAACCAAGGACGATCCCAATTCAATATCTCAAAGAGTACGGCAAGCTATTATGTATGGTAAAGAACATCCTTATGGAGAACTTGAAACCGAAGAAACAGTTAAAAACTTTACGCTGGAAATGTGCCAGAATTACTATGCAACATATTTCCGCCCCAACGTTGGTTATCTTGCAATTGTAGGAGACATCAATAAAGCTAAAGCAAAACAACTTGTAGAAAAATATTTAGCTAAATGGGAAAAGAAAGATGTTCCCAAAAAGTCGTATACAACACCTAAAGCTCCTGTTGTAAACAAAGTTTCTTTAGTTGATAGAGCTAATTCGGTTCAGTCGGTAATAGCAATTGGTTATCCGGTTGAATTACAGATTGGCAGCGAGGATGCAAT
>JAGVBL010000267.1 GCA_020059785.1 Ignavibacteriales bacterium
ACGATCCGGTTCCGGTCCGCTGTGTACAGCATAATGTTTTGATGTAGCTACAAGTTTCAAATATTTCGGATCATTACCCTGTAATCCTTTAATAAAGTTTACTGCTATTTGACCGGTTAAGTAGGGATCCTCTCCATAAGTCTCCTGTCCGCGTCCCCATCTTGGATCCCGGAAGATATTTATGTTGGGTGACCAGAATGTTAATCCCTGATAAAGTCCGTGCTGATTTTTCGAAACAGCATCATTGTATTTAGCGCGTGCTTCATCCGAGATTACCTCGCCAACATTGTATATCAACTCTTTATTCCATGTTGCAGCAAGACCGATTGCTTGCGGAAAAACTGTTGCAAGTCCGTTACGTGCAACACCATGAAGGCACTCATTCCACCAGTTGTATTCCGGAATTCCAAGCCGTTCAATCGCCGGCGCATTAAAGACCATTTGGGAAATTTTTTCTTTCAGTGTTAAACGTAAAGACAGGTCATTTACTCGTTCTTCAATTGACAATGCCGGGTTTTGGAAAGGAAATACGTATGAAGATTGAGCGATAATAATCCGGCAGAACAATAAAAATAAAATTAATTTCTTCAATTCTACCTCGCAGTTGATTCAATTATAAAAATTCATTTTCAGTCAGCCATTTTTCAAGGAGGAAAAACCACTGATCATCAACAAATTTATTTTTCATTGTAAATCCGTGTCCCCCGTTTTGAAAAATAAAAAGTGCTGAACTTACATTTTTCTTTTTCAAAGATTCATAATATCTAATGCTATTCTCTACAGGAACGGCTTTATCATCCGACGCATGCATAATAAATGTAGGTGGTGTCTTATCGGTCACATTTAATTCGTTGGAAAAATATCGTTCCAATGAGTCATTTGCATTTTCACCAATAAGTGCTTTTTTAGAACCCTTATGAGTAAAATCATTCTGCATTGTTATTACTGGGTAGATCAAAATAGAAAAGTCAGGACGCAGACTATATTTCATTTCCGTTCCAATATATGAATCATTAAAATGAACAGAAGCAGAGGCAGCGAGATGTCCGCCGGCAGAAAATCCCATTATCCCGATCCTGTTAATATCTATTTTATATTGATCTGCATTACTTCTCAAATAATTAATTGCTTGTTGTGCGTCCGATAGCGGAACAATTTCTTTACGTTCCATCCGGGAATCATTTGGTAATCTGTACTTTAGAATAAATGCCGAGACTCCTCTTTCAGCGAACCACTTTGCAACATATTCTCCTTCGGATGTAATTGCGAGCCGGATGTAACCGCCTCCGGGACAAATAATTACTGCGGTGCCATTCGGTTTTTCGGGCTTCCAGTATTCTAAGGTTGGATAAGATACATTACTTACTCTAACAATATTATCCGAACCAAGTTCTGACATTTCATGGTTCACGGTATCAGTTAAGTATAGTGGAATACCCGACCAAAGATTGATTACTTCTCTTTGTTGACAAAAGATTGATAAGGAAAAAAGAAGTGAAATTATAAGCAATAAGTGTTTTTTCATTTTGTCACTCAAAAAAAGTTACACAGAGAACTCCGAGTAGTCACAGAGTTTCACAGAGAATCAAGATCGATAAAAAACCGTGCGACTATCCCTGTCCATATATAAGTTTTATTCCATCCGGCTTGATAATCATCTGCACTGTAAAACTCCCAGAAGTAATGATCAACTTTCAACTGATTAATAATATTATCAATTACTTTATCTGCAAGCTCCTTTGCAATTTCTTTATAGCCGTAATCGATCAATCCCCTGAAAATCAAATACTGCCATTGAACCCATACTGGTCCGTTCCAGTAACCAATCGGATTATAATAATTATCCTTAGCCGATAAAGTAGGAATGCCGAACTTCCTCCAGAATTCATCTTTATTAGTCAGCGTCTTAATTAATTTTTCAACCTGCTCTTTACTTGCTGCACCAGCCCACATCGGTAGAAATCCGATTATCTCCTTAATCTTCAAGTCATCTTTATTTTTGAAAGTAAACGACTGATCAATTTTATTTACATTGTAATAGAATTCCGTTTCATCATCCCACAAATATTTATTGATAAGAACACTTCTCTCTAAACTTTTTCTTACCCATTCAGAAGCTTCATTTTTGAAACCGAGAATGCCGGCTATTGCAGAAAGTGATTTTTCTTCCATCACAAGCATTGAATTTACATCAGGTCCTTCAAAGTTTGAAGCCCATCCGACTTTATCCCACACTGCAACTCTTGCATCGCGCACACTTTCAAGTTCCGCATGTCCGCCCCAGCTTGCCAGTCCGTTATTGTTAGAATCTCTTCGTGATGTGTACCAATTATAAAATTTCTTTCCGCTTTCGTAAGATTCGCTCAAAAACTTTTTATCTCCGGTTACTTTGTATATCTCATAATTAATATAATTAAACCAGGGAGCAGAGCTGGTGTATTCTCCATTATGAATTATTTCTTCATTCAAGTAAGGTCCCGTCCTATAATTAATGTATCCATCCGGGCGTTGTCTTTCCATATAAACGCGTTGAGAATTCATTGCGCTTAGAGGATCCATAAAAGCATAAGCAAGCATAACCAGACTTTCGTGAAAGACCTGACCGCCGTAACCCCAGCCCCACTTCGGCTCGCGAGAAAAAACATAATAATTGTAGCTGCTCTCTCCCTCCGGCTTCATCAGACATTGACGAATTAAAGAAAAAGCATTCCAGTAGAGCATCTCTTTTTCTTTATCATCAAATTTCAGTTTTGGAATTCGCGAATAGATTTTCTCATTTTTCTTAACGAACAACTCTAAATCCATCGTCATCAACTGATTACTGATTACCGATAACTGATCACCCTCTTTATCTTTTTCATCCAGACCTCTTACAATTCTTAATTCTTTTGATTGTCCGGGTTTTAAAACAATTTTCTTTTGAAAAGAAATTGCGGTTGTTTTATCCTGATCAATTGAGTTATTAAGTACCGGTAACAAAAATGATTTCTGAAGAACGAGAGATGTATCGGCAGACTTGTTAATTAAGAAATTATATGCTCCATAGCTATCTGGAACATCCGACATTACAAAAATACTTTTAAGATTTTCTGCGTAAGGAATTTGATGTTCTTTCATCCATCCATCACGGGTTTTATTATGATGAAATATAAAAGAACGATTTTGCGCTAAGTACTCTATATTATTAATCGAAGCCAATTCAAAGTGAGGATAGAATGTAAAATCAATGCTGCGGTTACTTTCGTTAGTTACTTTTAAGTTATGAACGGTAAACTGCGAGTTGTAAACCATAAACATTGCATCAATGCGTATGTCTCTGAAAGGATAAAGATAAAATTTTACCAGATCAGAATAGGATGTTGTTATTACAGGTTCTTTATAAAGTTCTTTCAGTAAGTAGCGAACATCTTTACCCGATTTGAAAGCATAATAAATATTTCCGCCATTCTTTGATTCAAAGCCGATTCCTTTTTCTGGATCGAACCAACTTAATGAATAACCCTGATCGAGTTTATAATCTGTTCGCTCTAACGAAGATGCATAGGCAGTATAGATAGGATCTTTCTTTGTTGCATGTAAGTTAGAAAGATAATGCTGGGCGTTGACAGTAATAAACATTAAAAGAAACATTATAATTACTCTGCGCATCATCGATCCTTTTGTTTCTAAAAAATTATTTTATCCACGGAAGTTTATCAAGGTCCACATTACCACCGGATAATATTAGTCCGATTTTTTTATTCCTGAACTTATCCGGATTATTCATTACAACACCAAGCGTAATAGCACTCGAAGGTTCTACAATAATCTTCATCCGCTCCCAGATAATTTTCATAGCGTTAATAGTTACCTCGTCATCAACCGTAATAATTTCATGAAGATATCTAGTAAGAATTAAATGAGTTTTGTCGCATAATTGTGTAAGTAATCCGTCGCAAATAGTTTTTGGATTTATTGACGGATAAATTGTTTTATCTCTCAATGAGCGGAAAGCGTCGTCCGCACCTTTCGGTTCCGCACCAATTACTTTTGTGTGATTCGAGAAATGATATGCTGAAAGGCATGTGCCCGATACGAGTCCGGCGCCCCCAACGGGCGAAATCAAATAATCGAGATCGCTGACTTCTTCGAAAATTTCCTTTGCACACGTGGCCTGACCGGCGATTATTGAATAGTTATCATAAGGATGAATAAATGTTGCACCCGTTTCAGCAACAATTTTTTGAGCCGCTTCTTCGCGGGATTTAACTGTCGGCTCACTAAAGGTAATTTTTGCACCGTAACCGGCAACAGCTCTCTTCTTAATCTCAGGAGCTGTATTCGGCATTACAATGTATGCGGGTATATTTTTCATTCTTGCCGCAAGCGATAGAGCCGCAGCGTGATTTCCCGATGAGTGTGTTATTACACCTTTTTCAAGTTCGCTTCTGTCCAAGGAAAGTACGGCATTACTTGTGCCGCGGAATTTGAATGCGCCGACTTTCTGAAAGTTCTCGCATTTGAAATAAAGTTCGCATCCGAACATTTTATTTAATGATTCGGAAGTTAGCAAAGGTGTTCGGTGAATCTGATTTTTAATTCTTTCGTATGCTTCAAGAATATCGTCTGGAGTTGGTTCATGCTGCAGCATTTTGATTCCGTAATTTGTGGTTATGTTATTTATTTCATGAAAATAATATTACCATTATCAAACTATATCTTAATTGAATTCCAGAAAAAGCTAACATGTTTTCTAACTATCTCCAGAACCTTATTCAAATTATTTTCTCCTTCGCGCGATAAATGTTCAGTTCTAATAAGAAACAGAGGAGCTGTAAACTGTTCTGCTAAAATATCAGGATCATATTTTTTAGCAATATTGTTTTTTACCATTTCAGAAAAGATCAATCGGCAAATTCCCCTCAGCTCATTAACATATTCTGTAACTGAAAGTTCAACAGAACCAACTTTTGTAAACTGTTCCATTAATAGCAGTCGTATAAATTTTTTTTCCTTTGGTGTATTCCAGAACTCGACAAGTCTTTTTGCAAAATCCTGTAAGAATTTTTCGGGATTATCAAGCTCATCAAGAAGTTCGTCGTTAAGAATTTTTGTGCTTAGTGATTTCGATTTATAATCCGATAGAATTGCGAGGAAGATTTCCTCTTTCGATTTGAAATGATTATAGATAGCGCTTTCGCGTATTCCAACTGCTCGAGCTATTTGTCGTATGGATGCGCCGGCATAACCATTGTTAGAAAAGTAATCGAGCGCCTTTTCGGTTATTAATTTCTTTGTATTCGGGTATTTCATATTGAATCCCCTAATGAACGCTCGTTAATATACGGAATCCCTTATCAATGTAAAAGAATTGCTAGTGGGTAAAAAATCAAATTTGTTGAGCAAATTAAAATGTAGAGTCATTAACTAATAAAATGATTTTCACGCAAAGAAAACGCAGAGTTCGCAAAATCTTTTCTCTGCGTTCATTGCGATAACTCTGCGGTCTCTGCGTGATAATCTTTAAAAAATCAAGAGTCTATGAAACATCTTTTATAATTATTCATCTATATTCAGTAACTCATCGAATCAATCTTAACTTTACCTCTCCCGACTTGTGACACTCCTTTGAAGGAGGTATAAAAAATGCGAGAATCGCCCAAATTCGATGTTTTTTGTTTGCGATGTCATACTAATCACCCAACAA
>JAGVBL010000331.1 GCA_020059785.1 Ignavibacteriales bacterium
TCACCACATATTTGTGATAGTACTCGGCATATTCGGTTTTATCTGGTTTATTCATTCGAGTTTTCTCCTGTAACAATTCTTCGTTTTTTGTAATTCTCGTAATCAGGAACTAAGCGTTCATATTCACTTGTCATTAAAGGGGATGAAAAAATAAAATCTGCCGAAGCACGGTTACATGCAATAGGAATATTCCATACCACAGCAATTCTTAAAAGAGCTTTAACATCGGGATCGTGTGGTTGAGCTTCAAGCGGATCCCAGAAGAAAATTAAAAGGTCGATTTCACTTTGGGAAATCATAGCGCCAATTTGCTGATCGCCGCCTAATGGCCCGCTTTGCAATTTCTCAATTTTAAAGTTGAGTGTTTTTTCCAGTAATGTACCCGTAGTTCCTGTTGCAAGAATAGTATGCTTTGCAAGTGAATCCCGGTTGTACTTTGCCCATTCAATTAAATCTTTTTTCTTATTATCATGAGCTACAAGCGCAATTACTTTTCTGCTCGATAATTCTTTTTTAATCTCTTCAGCCAAATTAGTATTCCCTTTGTTGGTTATTAATATTGTCAGAGTAAAAATTCATTAATCTATTTCCGGATATAAAAAATCTTGTGCTAATGTAATAAACAAAGCCAACTATTTCTAATAGTTTTTACTTTATTCTCATTAAAAATATATTAAGAAATAATGATTGCTTTTAAGGAAATTATTTCAAAATTTGAAGACAAAATTCAAAGGGGCTTACTATGTCGTCACGCAGAGAATTTCTAAACAGGTTTATGCTTACCACGGGGGCAGCATTTGTAGTTCTTAAAACCGACGCAATCGCCAGAGTTGCAGAAGCAGTTGAACAATTAGCTGTTGATAAATCAGCAAAGGAACTCGCCTCCGATGATGCTTTCTGGGGACGTATTCAATCAGCTTTTGATGTTGACAGAACATTAATCAATCTAAACAACGGCGGTGTTTCTCCTGCACCTAAAGTTGTAATCGATGCATTCAAACGCTATATCGATTACTCCAACCAGGCACCGGCTTATTTTATGTGGCGGCATGTAGAACCGCAAATTGAAACTGTGCGTGAGAAGCTTGCAATCTTATTCGGATGCGATAAGGAAGAAGTTGCTATCACACGTAATGCAAGTGAATCTTTACAAATAGTTCAACAGGGTATGAACTTAAAAGAAGGGGATGAAGTATTAACAACAACTCAAGATTATCCCAGAATGCTTACAACATATACCCAGCTCGAAAGAAGATGGGGAATTAAACTCGTTCAGGTCCCTTATCCAACACCATTGATGAATAAAGATGATTACGTTAATGCTTTCCGCAAAGGAATTACATCCAAAACCAAAGCTATTCTTGTAAGTCACATTTGTTTTCTAACCGGACAGATATTGCCGGTACAACAGGTAAGTAAATTAGCCCATGAATTTGGAATTCCGGTTATTTGCGATGCGGCTCACTCATTCAATCACATCCCGTATAAACTTTCTGATCTTGAAGTTGATTTTTTTGGCTCGTCGCTTCACAAATGGACTTATGCACCCGTAGGTACGGGAATGCTGTATGTAAAGAAGAATTTAATAAAAACAATATGGCCTTTAATGGCAGCACCTAAAGAGATGGATGAGAATATCAGAAAGTTTGAAGAAATAGGAACTCATCCGGCTGCAACACATAATGCTGTTGCAGAAGCTCTTGCATTTAATGAAGCAATCGGTATTGAAAGGAAAGCAGAAAGATTCCGTTACTTGCATTCAAGATGGATTAACAGAGTAAGAGAATTTAAGAATGTTAAGTTCAGAGTTAACATTAATGATACATCAAACTGGTGCGGATTGGTAAACTTTTATATTGACGGTGTTGATGTTTCGAAGCTGGTAGACTATTTGCTTAGCAAGCATCGTATTTATGTCGTACCAATTATTCATCCTGAGTTCAAAGGAATTAGAGTTACACCAAATGTTTATACGTTAACTTCAGAAATAGATCTTTTCGGCGACATAATAGTTAAGGTTGCTAAAGGTGAAGTAAAAGAAGTTATGGAGGGGTAATCAGGTAAATAATCAGAAAAAAAAATTAAAAGAGGCTGTTTACATAGTATCCTTTATTTATTAAAAAAGTTCTGTTTTGTTTAATAAATTCTGCAACTGCCTCAATACCAATTACCTTGGTTATTCCTGTTCTCATAATTTGTTCTTTTTGAACAAACAAATCACCTTTGTATGGAATCATCGGGTTATATTCCAGCTCCTGTGTTTTTGTAAGCGGGTGGACGACATATTGAAAATCTGCCGGAACCGATTTAACCAATCCTACTAATTCAAAGTTTGGAATACCATCTCTTATCGCAAGGACAATACCCCCACTCGATCCGCGATTAAAGACCGCATCTATTAGAAATGTATTTTTTTCTCTACCCGGACTGCTAACAATTCCTTTAGAGATCATTTTGTAGTTCATCGGGTAACCGAAAACATAAATAAAAGTACCCCATTCCAGCTCAGTGGATTTTCCCCATTGATAATTAAATACCGAAAGCCGTGATGTGGCAATTGGATCGAATCTTTTACCTAATAAACAAATGTCAAGCGATTTATCCATTAGAACTATATCAAGATCTCCGCCATCGGGTAGGTCGGGAATGTAATTTGATTGCCGGGTTTTTATTGAAACACTTTGAACTTTTTGAGATGGAGTACCATCCGGATTAGAATAGTATGAAATTATTGTATCCGGGAAATTTACAATATGTGCAACCGTAATAAGCAGAACATTCCCGTTGTTCTCACCTATAATCGTTGCCGTTCCCGAAGCAGTATTATTATAGAATATTACTTTTGTAGCAGATTTTTCAATATCTATTCTTCTTACGTCTCTTATTGTTAACGAGGAGCTCTCATCAAAAACGTAACTATTATAAAATGCAATACAATTAATAAGCTTTATGGAATTGCTGATTTCTTCAAGCTGTTTAGAGGAACTTTTATAAGGGAATTCGCTGTCATATTTGCCGTCGTTTAAGGTCGGATAGATAGATTCGTAAGTTGATGTACACGAAAAAATTAATAAAGCAAAAAGAGGCAGAAATATTGACGAAAACTTTTTTACCCTGTTCATAGAACACCACTTACCCGTTTATTATCCAATATCAATCTAATTTATTTGTACTACTTTATAAAGTGTAAAATAATTATCGAAAAATGGTGTTCTAAACTATACTTTGTATTACTCCATACTGGCTTTATAATTCATCTGGTTCTGTGTCCACATTTCTCTTAAGAAACTTTGTTCTTTAGAAGGATTATCCATCAATTTCAAAACATGTTTTATCTGTCGGGGTTGCATTGTAATACTTGCTTCATGCTCTTCGCTGTTTCTTAAAATGGTAATTTTGAAACTATCGCCGACTTTTAATTTTCCGAGAGGAGCTAATAACTGCTGAGCATTTTGCATTGTAATTTCTTCACCTTCAAATTTGTAAAGCAGATCTCCGGTTTTAAGTTTATCTGCATTAGCAGGATCAACATTTACCACTACGAACTTGTTGTCTTTAAAACCGATTCCAAATCCCAATCCAATTCTCGAAGAATCAACACCGACAAATTCATTATAATCAATTCCAACTTTAGCAAAATATTCTTTTACAGGAAGTTTTTCAGCACCATTAATATATTTATTAAGAAAGTCTCCTATTTCTGGATAGGTCATTTTAACAAGTTCGTTAAAAAAGTTTTCTTCAGAAAAAGATTTTTTAGCTCCGTATTTTTTTGCTAAATCAAGTATTAATTCTCTCAATCCTTTCTTTCCTTTTGATAATTCTAATAGCCGGATATCGAGAAGAGTTGCAACAACAGATCCTTTGTTGTAGATATTGAAGTATTCGGACTGCCTTTCTGTTGATTCAACACCAAGTTTTGTAAGTGGAAGTGATTGATCAAAATTATCATTTACATTTAGTTTCTGACGAACCTGTAATAAATAATCATCAATAGACATAATGTAATCTCTAAGCTGAAGGATATCCGAAGCCCACTCAGTAACCCCTTCGTAAAACCAGAGATGTTTAGACATAACAGGTTTTTCGTAATTAAAATTTTCTACCAATTCACTGTGAATTAACAATGGAGTTACAATATGAAAAAATTCATGTGCCGCAGTTGAACGTAACTCCGACATATAACGTTCATTTAATTCATCTTCCTTCATTACATAAATAGAGCTGTAATTATGCTCCCAGGCACCGGCAGAAAAATTTTCGAAATGAAATAGGAACACATATCTTTCAACAGGTAAACCGTTTAAAAATTGATTTGTTGCGCTCAGGATGTCTTCGAGCCCGGTTAAGATACTTTCCGATTTAATCAATCCTTTTTTTGAGTATGTAAAGACGTCGATAACTGTGTTTTCGATTTTAGCGGAAGCTTTTGTAAGATTGCCCATCAGAATCGGAGAATCAACAACATAATCATAATCCGGTGCGTAATAAAATCCCTTATTATTCTTTTCAAGTGCCGTTCCAATAATCCAGTTTTCCGGGTATTCAAGTTTGATTTCTACAGGGTAATTCTGCATTTCATGAAAATAACCAAACACAGTTTGCCCGTTTATTAATGCATGATCTTCTTCCAAAGAACTACCGCACATCGGGTAAACCGGGTTTTCATTCATCGGCGTATCGAATGTTTCGGCAATAGTGTATTCAATTTTATAAACTGATTGTGGCCTGGAAATTTCCCACTGATTTATTGAAATGTTGGAAACCAAAATTTCAGATCCAGTTTTATCGTATGCTTTAAAGCTTCTAACGTATCTTCCAATATCCATAATCTGATATGTTCCGGGTGCAGTAGCAGCGAATTGATAAATTTTATTTTTCTCGGTTAAATTTTCAGGGTAGAGGGAAACCTTAAACAAATCATCGGCTCTGTCGTTAATATTAACGTAGAATTTATGCTGTGCCAATAATGATGTTGATAATGTAATTATCAGAAGTACAAATAAATATTTGAGAATAATTGAATGTTTCATTTCATGTCCGTATTTATTTAACACCATTATGACGGTATATCCGGCTTGAATGTGCCGGATTTATTGAAAATTTATTTTATTCTTTTTCTTCATTTCACCTTGTCGAACAATAATTCGGTAAAGATAAAGTCTGGAGAATTCGGGACTTCGATTGTGAATTGTTTAATTTCGCCGTTAAAGTTCATATCGAATTTAACCCATCCGCGTGTTAAAAATTCGTCCTCCCAGTCAATATAAAACTGGTCGAAATGATAATGTTTTAGTTCTCCACGGAATGTTGGCGAGGGGATAAATTGCAAAAATAATTTTCCATCTCTTAAACTTACTTCCGCAATGCCGTACATTTTATCTTCGTAAGTTCCGCAATATTTTTCGAGCGGAAGAGAGGGCTTTGTGTTTTTTACTCTTACATCTTCTCTTCTCTTATTCTCTTTTTCAAAGTTCTCCATTCTTCTGGACCAGTTTTCAAGCATTGTCTTATTGTAATCCTTTGGTTCAACATTCATCATAATATCAATTATATAATTTCGTATGGCATTTACCATCCCGGTTTCATAGTTGCTAAGGATAACCATACCAAGTTTATCTTCTGGAATAATTGTAACATCGGAAATCATTCCCGGCATTCCTCCGCCATGGTTCAATACTCTCTTACCGTTGTTATAAGCAATGAACCATCCAAGTCCGTAATTATTATTACCCAGGAACATATTATTGGACCACATTTCATTCGACTGCCGTTCGCTAAAAATTCTTTTGTCGTCTATCTTACCCTTGTTCAATTGTAAGCGAATCCACCTAGCCATATCCTTAACGTTCGAGTTAATTGCTCCGGCCGGTGCTACTGTTTCAATAGAATAATAATCGCTGTGGGCAACTACATTTCCATTGTCCATTCTATGCGGCCATGCGTTGTTTCCTTTTTCTTTCATCTCTTTGATGGAAGTATTACTTCTCGTCATTCCAAGAGGTTCAAAGAAATTATATTTTATATAACTGTGCCAGTTAGTATCGGATACAGCTTTAATAACTTCTCCGGCTACACTGTACATAATATTCTGGTAGCCGTACCGAGAACGGAAGCTTGAAGTGGGTTTCAGGTACTGTGCACGTCTTATAACTTCATCCTTATCATAAGTTGAGCCGAGCCAGAGTATATCTCCACTGAATGTTGCAAGTCCGCTTCTGTGTGTAACAAGATCTCTTATTGTCATCTCTTTTGTAACCCATGGATCATACATGTGAAAGTATGGCAAGTATTTAGCAACCGGGTCGTCCCATTTAATTTTACCCTGATCGACCAATCGAGCAAGCGACGCAGTAGTAAATGCTTTTGAACACGATGCAATCATAAAATTTGTGTTTTCATCTACGGGTTCATTTGTTCTAATATCTTTAACGCCATAACCTTTAGAAAAAATTACGGTATCATTTTTAACAATTGCTACTGCAAAGCCGGGCATTTTCCAATCCGTCATAGCTTGCTTAATATAACTATCAATTCTCTCCAGTTTTGTTTGTTGAGGATAAATATTTGTCGAAATGAATAAGAAAACGATTAATGAAATAACAATTTTGATTTTGGATAACATTTTTTTCTCCGTTACAAATTGTTGTAATGTAAAAAGAGCAGAATTAATTTTGCTCACATGTTATTTAATTCTGCTCTTTAAAATATATTGTTACTCTATTCCAGGCAATTCAATTTTTGACTGGTGGAAAAAGTGAGGGAAGCGCTTTATAACACAGTGACCGATCATTTCAGCAATTTCATTAAAACCAAGTAGATTTGTATTAATTATAGCATGATACAAATGAGGGTCTTCAATGCTCTTATGAAAATATTTTAAAATATAATGTTTGCGGGATTCATCTTCGGTTTTAATGAACTCTATTGCTGTCTTACGGTCAATTTTGTATAGGTTCATTGCCGTTTCAATTCTGAAATTTAGCGGTGCAACTAATCTGATATGAAACGCACGTTTTATATCAGATAGAATGATGTTTGCGCCACGACCGACTAAAATTACATTTCCATATTCAGCTAGTTTAGTAATAGTCTGGGACGTTTTATGTAGCAGAAGAAGTTTAGAAGGGGTTATACCTAATATTTCGCCAAACCAGGAATCAATCTTTGCCGGCTTTTCTTCCGATAGATATTTTTTAAAGTGATCGGGCAGATTATGATCCTCCATAATCTTTGCCATTAATTCTCTATCAAAATATGCCCAGTCGTTGTATTCTGAAATTGCACGGTTATTTAAAAACTCCACCAGACTTTCGCATACCTTAACTGCTCCTGTTCCGGTTTCTCTTGATATTGTAATTATTGGTTCGGGATTTAATCTTCTCCGGTGGCGTTTTGCTTCTTCAGATTCTTCGTAGTGTTTTTCGATATAGATGCGGGCTTTTTCGTATGAACCGAGGACTTTCATATTTCACCTCCACATTTTGTGGTTGAATGGAGGAGAGGAAAATTTCTATCTGAAAAATAGTGAAAGAATATTTTATGTGCTTGAAATTGTTTTTAAAGGGAAATCTGCCTTAAAAGTTTTACTAAGAAAATACCGTAGTTCTTTTAAAGCAGATTAATTTTACAATCTATTAACTTTTAACCCGAGCCAGTTTTCCAAAGTAGAATAGATTAGTTCTTTTTCTGCACCTTCGAAGCTTCTAATATTTGTTCCGTGAGCGCCTCCTTTTTTAACCATCTTAACACAATTGTTTTCGCCAAGCAATTGGATTGATGTGGCGCTCCATGTATCGTTACCACCGTAAATGTAAAGTATGTTGCTTGCTTCTTTCTGAAGCCAGGTATTAACCTTTTGCATACTACTGCAGTTGTATTCAATCTTTGCACCTTCGGGAACAAGCATAATATTTGAACCATCCTTTATTTCTTGAAGGAGGTCTTTAAATGGAGAAAGATCATAACCGTAATATCCCACTTCGTTATATGCCTGAACTAAAAAAGGACCAAAATCTTTCATGGCTTGTTCGGTAAAAAAATAGAGTGGGTTAGATGCTTTCATGTGGTTATATACTTCCTCTGCACTTGCATCCGTCGGTGGAATATCCTCGCATTTTGTTTGTCCCCATTGCCAGAATGCAAATGAGTATTCTAATGTCATGTACTCTAGAACAAAGTCGTAATCCCACGCAAATTGAATATTCTGTTGTTCGGCATCTTTCATTAATAGTGTTAGGACTTCATCTCTTTTAGAAAGGAATGCACGCTGAAATTTTTTTATTTTCTCTCTGCACTCTTCTGTTCCAACACTGTTTAGAAATATATAAATACGGGGGTCTTCCTGTGCAA
>JAGVBL010000097.1 GCA_020059785.1 Ignavibacteriales bacterium
GAAGATTTTTGATTTTTCAAACGATTTAACTAATTTTGCAAGCCCTTTGCGAGAGTGGCGGAATTGGCAGACGCGCTAGACTTAGGATCTAGTACCCAAAAGGTGTGGGGGTTCGAGTCCCCCCTCTCGCACTTTCATTTTTTAATCACTTAGTTGAGGTAATTTTTGGAAATTAAAGTCAATCAAATATCAGATAACATGCAGGAAGTCGAAGTTAATCTGGATTACGATGAGATAACTACTGAAATCGACGAAGCATACCAGGAAGAAAGAAAAAGTATTGAGATAGATGGGTTTAGAAAAGGGAAAGCCCCGATGACTATGATAAAGAAATTATATGGTGAAGCTATTGAATATAAAGCGAGTGAAAAAATAGCTACAAAGAAATTCTGGGAAGTTGTTGATAAAGAAAATCTTAAACCGATTTCTACGCCCCAGCTTGTTGATATCGATTTTGTAAAAGGAAGCAAACTATTTTTCAAAATCCAATTTGAAATTAAACCCAAGCTTGAATTAAAAAACTATACTAATCTGGAAATTGAGAAACCGGTCTTTAAGGTAAAAGAAGACGACATTGAAAAGGAGCTTGCTTACTTACTAAAGCCACATGTTAAGTATGAAGTTGCTGAATCTGTTGATGATAAATATTATAGAATAACTGCAAATTTGCAGAAACTTGATGAGAATGGAATTGCCGTAATTGGTGAGAGAAGCGAGAATATGGTTATTGACCTTAGCGATGAAAAAGTAAATGAACAGATTGTTGAAAATGCAAACGGTAAAAAAGTAAACGAGAAGTTTCCATTTACATTTGTAGACGAACATTATCATGGCGAAGAACTTCACCGCGAAGAATTCAGATACGAAGCTGAAATAACAAAAATCGAAAAGATTGTACAACCTGAATTATCAGAAGAAATAATAAAGAAGATTTCCGGTAATAAAGCTTCTACAATTGATGAATTCAAAGAAATGTTAAGAAAGAATTTCAGCGATTATTATATAAAACAATCTGAAGAAATTTTTACAAACAGTTTATTAAATGAAATTGTAAAGAACAACGATTTTACCCCGCCAGCCGGATACGTAAAAACAGTACATAAAAGATTTATAGAGCTTGAAAAAGAAAATGCAAAACGTTACAAGATGCCGAACGTTGACGAAAATGCTATTGCTGAATACTATAAACCACGCGCAGAATGGAATGCTAAATGGCAAATAATTTTAGAAAATCTTGCTGAAAAAGAAAATATAATAGTAGAAGATTCCGAATTAGAGGTACTGGCGAATCAGGAAGCTGAAAAAACCGGAATTTCTGCTCAGAAACTTTTTAAGTACTATAAAGATTCTAACCGTGGCGACGTTCTGTTGGAAGATAAGGTAATTGAGTTTCTTAAAAAGAATAATAAAGTAAAAGAAGTTGACGCAGAAGAAAAACTAAAAGAGAAAAAAGGAAAATAAAATGAAGAAAGAGATGCTTACTTCAGGTTTATTATCAAAAAATTACGAAATATATAATCAATTGGTTCCTTATGTTATCGAGCAAACTGGTCGTGGCGAACGTGGCATGGATATTTTTTCCAGATTATTAAGAGAGCGTATAATCTTTTTGGGAACGGCAATAGATGATCACATCGCAAGCCTTATAATTGCACAGTTGTTATTCCTTGAAGCAGAAGATCCTGAAAAAGATATTTTCCTTTATATCAATTCACCCGGTGGAAGTGTATCTGCAGGATTAGCAATTTATGATACAATGAAATATATCAAATCTAAGGTATCTACTATTTGTGTTGGATTAGCAGCAAGTATGGGTGCAGTATTATTAGCCGGCGGAGAAGCAAAGAAGCGTTCGGCTCTTCCCCATTCCAAAATTATGATTCACCAGCCGTGGGTAGGCGGTTTGCAAGGTCAAACAACAGATATTGAAATTCATGCTAAGGAAATGATTAAAACCAGAGATACCATATATAACATACTTTCTGAACATACTGGAAAAAGCTACGAACAGATTGCAAAAGATTGCGACAGAGATTATTTCCTTACTTCTGAAGAGGCAAAAGAATATAAATTGATCGATAACATCCTTGTTCATCGTGCAACACCAGGTGACCAAAACAAAGAGAAAAAATAAAAATTGTTTTAGTTATAGGAGGTTGTCTTTTATGTGTACTAATTACTATTTAATCTGACAATCCCAGTAGTTAGTTAACTATTAACTGCAAGATTATAACCGTGCATTTTATCTTCAGCAAGATGTTTGGTTCCTAAAAATGTTTCCATTGGTGTTTTCCCGTCACAATATCTTCCGCTGTGAGGTCTTTCTTCATTGTAGCTTTTGATCCAAAGATCAACATCATTTTGTAATTCTTCAAGTGTGTTATAAATCTTTTTTCTGAATGCTATTTGATAAAATTCATTGAGTATCGTTTTATGAAAGCGTTCACAGATTCCGTTTGTTTGAGGATGTCTTGCTTTTGTTTTACTGTGATCGATATTCTCTATGCCTAAATAGAGTTCATACTCGTGATACTCTGGACGACCACAGTATTCAGTACCTCTATCGGTTAAAACGCTCAGCAACTGTATCCCTTGAGCTTCATAGAACGGTACGACTCGATCGTCAGCATCCACTAAGGCGTTCTTACGATCATACAACTTAACGTGAGCTACTTGGTATCGATAAATGTTTGCTGATAGATTCTGCCAACTCTTTTGAGATTTCCAACGTAATAGGTGTCTTGTGCGCCTAAATAACCGGGATGTTTGGTTTCTATTTCTCCGTAGGCTTCTTAATTTTCTTTGCGTCTTTCCATGGCTATTATTTGCGCTTCGGTTAATATCAAATTCTCTTTGGCCATCTTCTCTTCCAACAACATGAGCCTTTTTTTGAATGTCTCGAGGTTATGTCTTAACCATATACTTCTTACCCCTCCAGGGGAAATTAATATCCCTTGTTTCTTTAGCTCATTGGATACTCTTAGTTGACCGTATGCCGGATATTCTATTGCCATTACTTTTACCTATTCTTCTATTTCTTCCGGAACCAGGTTCTTCAGATTTGGCTTCTTGCGGCTTATCTCAAGTAATGCCTTTTCTCCCCCTTCTTCATACAATTTCTTAAATCGATAGAAGCTGTCTCGGGAGTAGCCGAATATCTGACAGGCTCGGCTTACATTACCTAAAGGAATGGGGAGTTCTATTAATCCTACTTTGTTCTTAATGATCTTTTCTTCTGTACTCATCTGACTTCTCCTTCTGTTAATTATTAATTTATTACTTTGTTTATCAGAAGTGTCAGATTATATCGTGACTATCTCAACAAAGCCCGGCCAAGCATTGTCGGGCTTACTTAATCAAAGCCATTTTACTTCGCGGTACCAATCCGCAGTCTGTTTTATTCCCTCTTCTAAAGAAATCTTCTGACGGAATCCAATCTGATTTACAGCTTTAGAAACATCGCACGTCCAGTATTTCTGAACAAAATCTTTTGCCTTCTCAATATTGAATGTTGCGGCTTTTGAACTGAATAGTGCAAAGAATTCTGCAAAAACTGCGACTGTAAAAACCAGAAAATGAGGAACACGAATTATCAATGCTTTTCGTCCCATGGCTTTAGAAAATACATTACCTATTTGAACCCAATTGTAATATTCCTCAGAACCGATAAAATATGTTTGCCCGATTGCATTATCATTTTCAGCAGCTAATACTATTCCATCAACCAAATCAGAAACATGAATAAGGTTAACCAGTTTTTTATTAAAACCGATAAGACCCATAAACCCCTGTTTATAAGTTTTGAAGACGAGATAAATTTCAGTGTCTCTTGGTCCATATACTGCAACTGCGCGTATGATACTTATTGGTAAGCGGTCGGAGTAACTTTTTGCCATTTGTTCCTGAGCTAATTTACTCTTTCCGTATCGAGTTATAGGATGTTCTTTAGTTTCCTCTGTACAGGGAATTCCATCAAGCGAGGGACCGCATGCAGTCTGACTGCTTACAATTACAACCCTTTTGATATCCGGATTTACTTCACTTACTACATCGAGCAATACTTTAGTAGTTTCAACATTACCCTGATAATATTCCTCATTTGCTTTTGCTTTAACAACACCGGCAACATGAAAAAGATAATCGGCATCTTTCAAAACACTTTTCAAAGAATCTTTATCGAATAAACCGCAATTTATTATTTCAACAGGTTTATTTTCGAGCCATCTTAAAGAACTGGATTTCCGTAAAATACATTTTACATGATGGCCTTTACTAATTAGTCTATCAACTAAATGGCTTCCGACAAATCCTGATGCACCTGTAACAACCGAAATTATTTTTGGACTCATAGTGTTAATAAATTGTTAAATTTGTTTATATTAATTCTGTTAATTAGCAAATCTCTATAATAATTTTCATTAAGATATAAAATTTTTAGAAAGAAAAATAATCCGGAGGAATATTGGACTTATTCAAAAAATGTTATGATTTTACCCGTGCAGATGAAATTAAAGCTCTGGGAATCTACCCTTATTTCAGACCGATTGAAGAAAATGAGGGTCCGGTAGTACAAATTGAAGGAAGAAAAATTGTAATGGCCGGTTCCAACAATTACCTTGGACTAACAGCTCATCCAAAAGTAAAAGAAGCGGCATTAAAAGCCATTGAAAAGTATGGAACAGGTTGTTCAGGCTCCCGTTATTTAACTGGTACATTAGATTTACATATCGAATTAGAAACCCGATTGGCAAAATTCTTTGGTACTGAAGCAGTATTATTATATAGTACCGGATATCAAACAGCCCAGGGAATTATTCCAACTCTTGTTCAAAGAGGTGAATATGTAATTTCGGATAAAGATAACCATGCATGTATAGTTGCCGGACAAATTATGGCCAAAGGAGCAACTGCTTCTCTGGAACGTTATAAACATATGGATCTTAAGGATCTTGAACGCGTTTTAAGTAAAATTCCTCTTGATGCCGGTAAATTAATTGTAAGTGATGGTGTTTTTAGTACCGGAGGCGGAATTGTTGATTTGCCACATCTTGTTTCATTGGCAAAAAAATATAATGCAAAACTTCTTATTGATGATGCTCATTCTGTTGGAGTTATTGGTAAAGGAGGACGTGGAACTGCAAGTGAATTCAACCTGGAAAAAGAAGTTGATTTAACAATGGGTACTTTCAGTAAAACCTTTGCATCATTAGGAGGTTTTGTTGCTGGCCCAGAACGGGTTATCAACTATCTTAAACATCATTCACCGGCATTGATATTTAGTGCTTCACCAACCCCGGCTTCTGTAGCTGCAGCTCTTGCGGCTTTAGATATTCTTGAACAGGAACCATGGCGCGTTGATAAATTAATAAGTAATGCTAATAAAGTAAGAAAAGAATTAACCGAAGCAGGATTCAACATTCCAGATGGAAGAACTGCAATTGTTCCTGTTATTGTTGGCGATGATGCATTAGCATTTAAAATGTGGAGAATGTTATACGATTCAGGAATATTTGTTAATGTATTCATTTCACCCGGTGTTCCTCAGGGCAGACAAATGATGAGAACTTCTTATATGTCAACACACGAAGACGAACATCTCGATTATATTATCGATACATTCAAGAAAATTGGTAAGGAACTCGGTTTAATTTAAGTAACTAACTTTTTGAAAGGCATACCTTAATGGTGTGCCTAATTTATAAAGATACTATATGGAACCGATTACTATTCAGAAAGTCACTTCTAAAAAAGATATTATCAGATTTATAAAATTCCAGTGGGAAATTTATAAAAACGATAATTACTGGGTCCCACCTTTAATAATGGATAAAAAGAAATTACTGGATAAACAAAAACATCCATTTTATAAACATGCTGAAACCGAACTCTTTTTAGCATTTAATAAAGAAAAAATTGTAGGAAGAATAGCCGCAATTAAAAATGATCTTCATAATAAATATCATAACGATAAAGTCGGTTTCTTCGGATTCTTTGAATCTATTAATGACCAATCGGTTGCCAATAGTTTATTTGATGCGGCTAAGGAATGGTTACGTAGTAAAGGATTAACTGAAATGAGAGGTCCGGCTAATCCATCTTCCAACGAAGAATACGGAATGTTGATTGATGGATTTGATGATGAACCGCGAATTATGATGACGTATAATCCGAAATACTATCTGGATTTATGTGAAAACTACGGA